>CALHUZ010000395.1 GCA_938039305.1 uncultured Saprospiraceae bacterium | reverse complement strand
TATGCGATCCCATTTCTACAATTGTCATCTTCTATCACTTTTGTAAATGTCCCGGATATCTGTAGCCCTGTACTAAGCTCAATGGTGCCAAGACTTTTAGAATCAATGAGTTTTTGCAATCCGCTGATCCCACCTTTTCTAAGTGATAAGCTTTCTGCAAATTCTTCAAGTACAAGATTGAGGTGTGCAAAATCAGGTGTAACATAAAGTTGTGGTTGAGGTTTTGTGACATCAAAATTCTGCTGTGAGGCGTCTATGGTATAATTGATCTTTTTGACTTCGTTTCTCATGCAAGATTTACTTTCTCCAATTGAAGAGAGTAGTCCTGCCCCGTACTGTTTATAATCTGTCAGAGAACCGATGAGGCCGTACTCTACAGTCCACCAATGGAGGTTACGCATCTGAGTCATTTCCGAAAGGGTAGTGATCTGATCTTGTAGTGACTGGACGTCTTCCTCTGCTTGTATAATCGAATCCTTAGTGGCATTAGCATCTTCTTTTAGTATAGAAAGAGTTCTAACCGCTTGGTACAATTCATCATCCAGTGCTGATGAGATGGCCTTGCTTCCGATCTGACCAAATCTTCTCAGGTATTCTGCATATTCTCGATTGGCCAGTATGGGCGCGTGCCCGGCCGATTCGTGGATGATATCAGGTGTAGGTGTATACTCGATGTGGTCCAGCTGTCTGATGTCAGAAGCAATGACTAAAGTGTTATATGCTTGAAACTCCATGAATGCATCAGATGGAATCAAGCCATCCACTGCCACTGCCGCCCATCCAATATCTTGGAGGATGCGATTCATACCATACATACTGGGGATGTGGTCGATGGTGATCCCTGTTTTTTCTAATCCCTCTAAGTAGGATTCGTGTGCGACATGCTGTAAGTGCTGAATATTCTTGCGCATCACATACCTCCATAAGGCATGATCTTGGGCTGTATAGCGATCGTAATCTTGTGGCTTTATGTACTGCTGTAGCTTAGCAGGCAGTCTGTCGATTATTGGGTTGGAGGTTATATTTGGATGCATGAAAGGAAGTTGTTTTCCAAATATACAGAATTTAGTTGCTGTGACAATTATTGCTGAGCTAATAATTTTATTAAGTCAACATAAGGCAGCTTTTAAGCGCTAACCGAGATTTCTTACATGCTCTTTCAGATAACCGTTTTACACTATTATTCTAACTTGAAAACCAAGGACACTGATAGATCAAATTCATTTTTGATGGCGTAGTTACCGAGGTCTTGAAAATAGCTGGAGGAGTTATATTTGATATCAAACTGTGTCCGGTCAATCGACATTTGACCTATCACAGTGATGCGCTCAATGTCTTCTTTAATATCGATGATCATTGATATTTCTTTGCTGATACCATGCATCGTCAGGATACCATTTACGGAAGTGGTTGTACCAGAGAGTATCTGAAAAGTGGCAGTGGGATACTTTTTAACATCGAAAAAGTCATCAGCTTTTAAGTGTTTTTCTAAAGTTCGGTCGCTATGAGATATTGACTTCATGTCCATTACAATCTTTCCTGATGTAATGAGTCCTTCCTTTAGTTCGAAAGATCCTTCTTTACAATTGAGAGAACCGGATTGAGTATAGTTTCCAACTTCTGCATAGCCTGTCCATTCTACAGAAGAATGCTTAGGTACAAGTTGATACTGTTGCGCTTGAGTACTGATTATAGAATAAGCGACGATTAGTATGGTTAGAATGTGTTTCATAATTAGAATTCTTAAAGTGATGGATATGGATTTTTTAGAAAATTATTTGATGATTTCTGATTCTGTTTCTATGATCCCCATGCCTTTATACATATTGCCATCCTTATCTTTGGCTATGACATACCACAGCGCATCACCTCCATAAGTGACATCTCCATATCTATAGTTTTTAGAAAATGTATATGTGACACCAGGTTCGAGTTTTCCTTTTGGACAGTTAAATCGATCTGCGAATTGACGTTTATTATAAACTACATTGCGCTTCCATCCTTCTTCGTTATACCATATATATGACCCTGCTTTCACTACCTGAAGAGATCTATTTATGGAGGTGACTGAGGTCGCATGCTTCCAGACGTATTTACCATTTTTAGGACTTTCACTATTAAGTTCTGGATAGTTGGGATTGGGACTATGAGTCACTAGAATGGAGACTGGAACTTTCCGAAGCTCATCTGGTAGGATGCGTGATTTATTTGACCAAGTCGATTGTGCTGTGCACGATGATGAGATCAATAAAAGGGCTGTCACTGTTGTAAATAGAAGTTTCATGAGTCCAACTTTTTTCTTCTTGAATTAATAAATCGAAGATCAACCGAACTGCTCGATGTCGAGTCTCAACTCACGATATGGGTAGTCTCAACACGTGTTTTGAGTCCTAATTCTGTTTAAAATGATCAATAAGTGAGGTGAAAAATGCTGCTACTCTATAGAAGTAGACTTCTTTACATACTGAGTAGGTGTCACACCTGTCACTGATTTGAAGATACGGTTGAAGGTTGCCTTTGAGTTAAATCCGCATTCCATAGCGATGCCTTGGATGGTATAGACTTCGAGATCAGCTGTCTTTAATTGACTCTTGACTGCTTCTACTCGATGATGATTGACGTAATCATGGAAAGACATAGAAAAACCTTGATTGATACCTTGCGAGACCTTTCTTATTGGAAGGCCACATAACTGTGCGAAAGCCTTTAGACTTAAAGTCGAATCAAGATAGGCTCTCTGTTCTTCCATGTGCTTCCTGATAGTCTGTTTAATCTTTTCGTCGATTGCTATCGATTGGGTTTCATCATCAGATTCATCTGATGGTAAGATGACAGTTGTTAGGTTGGGTTGTGTGACCGCACCATATGCCAAGGTTAAGGTTAGAAAACCCAATATCAGTGAAGTATAATTGAACTGAAAGTAATCATGATAAAAGTCCCTTAAGATTACTTCGGCGAACCAAGCCACACAAAGCACAAATAGAATAATAAGTAGTCCGCGCAGCCAATGCAGTCGTATCCGATGGGTGTCGGAATAATTGTCCTCTATCTTCTTTTGATATCTCCTGATGAGCTGTATAGAGAGGTATACATAGATGGCTAACGATAAGAACGCACCGTCAAATTCTATCCTATAAGTATATGGCTTATGGATTTCTAACCAATACCATCTCTTGAATGAATAATCCTTCATGTTTAGGAACAAGTACAAGAGCGCTTGGATAAGCACAGGAACAAAATGAATGAAGCGTCTTCGATCAAACCTAAACTTTGGATTGACTAAACTCGTCACATAGAAATAGATTAAAGGTCCAAATGCCAAAGAGTAATAAATGGGTAAGAAGTAGTAATCTGGTTCTTGTTGGTATATACTGCTTACTCTTAAGAAAGCATCAATCAACCAAAGAGATACGGAAAGTAAGAATAGAGCTAAAAACTTGTTAGGATAGACGTTGTCTTTTCGTGTAAGCAAGACCAACGCAGCAAAACATCCTAAAACTACGAGTGCGCCAAAGGACAGTACTTCTATACCAAAGTTGATAAGCATAATTAAAGATATAGAGAAAGATCATGATTAGTGGTATTCAAGATTGACTTGTAGATCACTATAGACCATGTATAGTCCCTTGTAAATCATCTCCACTTTCTAAACTCATCTTCTTCCTCAGTCTATATCTGGCTTTCTTAATGCCTGCATCAGATATGCGCAGGATATTGGCTATATCCTTTGATGATAGATTCATCTTTAATAATGAAGCTAACCTCATCTCGCTTTGGGAGAAGGAGCCATACTTTTCTGTTAGAGAAGTGATGAAATCTTGATGTACACTACTAAACTCTTTTGAGAATTGATCCCACTCTTCTTCTTCGAGTTCATTGTTATAAATCATTCTGTCTATGCGACCTGCTGCTGAGCTGATCGATTGGCCTACTGTCTGCTTTAGTTGATTGACTTCCTCTTCAAGGGTCATGAGAAATTCATTCTTTTTAGATAATTGAAGCGCTTTTGTAATCAGTTCTTTTTTCTTGGATTCTAATTCTTCTTC
>CALHUZ010000394.1 GCA_938039305.1 uncultured Saprospiraceae bacterium | reverse complement strand
GATTATGTCGACATGGAATTCGGTACTGGTGCTTTAAAAGTTACGCCAGCACATGATGTTAATGATTATGAAATCGGTAAGCGCCATAAATTAGAAACTATAGATGTTCTTAACCCGGATGGTACGCTAAGCGAAGCAGCTCAAGTATATGTTGGAGAGGATAGAGTGGTGGCTCGAAAGAAGGTCATTCGAGATTTAGAGTTTTCAGAAATTATAGATAAGATTGAAGACTACACTCATAGTGTAGGTCGCTCTGAAAGGACGAATAGTATTGTAGAGCCAAGGCTTTCTTTGCAATGGTATGTCGATATGAAGTCAATAGCAGCTCCTGCTCTTGAAGCGGTTATGACTGACGAAATAGAATTCTTTCCAAAGCAACAGAAGAATACATATAGACACTGGATGGAGAACATCCGTGATTGGTGTATCTCAAGACAGCTTTGGTGGGGACAACGCATCCCAGCTTACTATTATAAAGATAAGGTGTATGTCGCTACAACTAAAGAGGAGGCATTCAAACTTGCAGAGCTGGATCATGGGCCTATGATAGATATTTCTGATCTGAAGCAAGATGAGGATGTCCTAGATACCTGGTTCTCTTCTTGGCTATGGCCGATCAGTTGCTTTCATGGCTTTCAATCAAAGGAAGAATTAGACTACTATTTTCCAACTTCAATTTTGGTGACTGGCTGGGACATTATCTTTTTGTGGGTGGCGAGAATGGTCATGGCTGGATATGAGTGGGAAGGAGATAAGGCTTTCAAGGAGGTCTATTTCACAGGGATGGTCCGTGATAAGCAGCGTAGAAAGATGAGTAAGTCATTAGGTAATAGCCCTGATGCTTTAGGTTTAATAGATGAGTATGGCGCTGATGGTGTGCGTTTTGGAGTGCTATCTTCATCTCCTGCTGGTGGTGACTTGATGTTTGATGATAAGCTCTGCGAGCAGGGGCGCAACTTCTGCAATAAAATGTGGAATGCCTTACGTCTGATCAAAGGGTGGCCAATAAATGACAATCCTGCACCGACGGCGAATATCGTTGCAGCTCAATGGCTGGATTCTAAAATGTCAGTACTCATTGAGGAGCTGAATGAAGACTATAAGCAATATCGACTCTCTGATGTAACCATGAAGTTGTACTCATTTGTTTGGGGTGACTTTTGCTCATGGTATTTGGAGATGATCAAGCCTGCATTCGGAGGTAGTATAGATAAAGAGACATTAGAAATTACACAGACTCTTTTCGAGCATATTTGCACTCTATTACATCCATTGATGCCTTTTATCACAGAAGAGATTTGGCATAATATAAAAGAAAGGGAAGAAGGAGCTGATTGTATGATTTCAGCTTATCCAATTGCCTCAACGCCCGATCAGCAAATCCTTGAGTCGGTTTCTGCCATCCAGAGTATTGTAACGAAAGTAAGAGATACAAGGAATTCAAAAGGACTAAAGCCCAAGGAAGAACTTGTTCTGTATGTCGAAAAAGCATCCTCAAATGTCCTTGCCGATAGCAAATTTCATGATTTAATGAAGAAGATGGCTTTTGTCAGCTCCATTGAGATCGTTGAGGAGTTCCCATCTTCCGGTTCTTCTTTCTTAAGTGATAATGAAAAGTACTTTCTACAGTTTGAGGTTGAGATAGATGTTGAGGCTGAAAAAGAGCGAATCACGTCTGAATTAGAATATGCAAAAGGATTTGTGAGTTCAGTGGAAAAGAAATTATCCAATGAAAAGTTTGTTTCTGGTGCTCCAGAAATGGTGGTTAATAAGGAACGACAAAAACTAAGTGATGGCTTGGAAAGAGTAAGGATCTTAGAGGAAAACCTCAGTGACTTAAACAAGCATTAATAATTTCAGAAAAAATCCAAGTTCAGTTCAGGTTAAGGGTAACTGATTTGCCATTTAATCCCTTGATTTTACGGAGTGTCAGCTTCCATAAATAGTGTTAAAACATATTATAGATAGTTATATATATAATATGTATTCTTATCTTTAGCCCGTACCTGTGAGTAAGTATTAGGATCTAGTTCCACTGTATGCCTATTGAACTAGACATTTCTGATGAATACAATTCAACTTTGTTGCTTTCGTATTGCGCCATTCTTGCGTGATACTTTAAGGATTTCTATTTATTTATGCGTCTTCTTAGGTGCCTCTGTAGTCCATGACTTAAGTGGTCAGACAACTGTCTGCTATGCTGTGTCAGAGAATAACCTTGATAATCAACTTTTTAAGTTTGATCCATCAACGCAATATTGGTCTCATATAGGCCCAACCAATACAGATCTCATAGAAGCAATAGCTTATGATCCTATTTCGGACATCTTATATGCAGCTAACCGAGATTCCATCGGATACTTAGATACATTAAATGGCGCTTTTGTTCTCAAGGAGCAGATAGAGACAGTTGCCGGAGATAGTGGTGTTTTTAATGTTTATGATATTGATGGCTTAAGCTATGATCCACGTTCAAATTTGCTTTATGCTTCCGAACGTCGAGGAACCAGTGGAGAAGAGGATTTTATTTTTGTTATTTCAATGGATAGCTGTGCCGTTGTAAAAGACTTCTTTGGCCCTGGCGAAGATTATCGCATTATTCCAGCTGTCTTTGATTCAATTACGATGTCGATGAATAATGATATCGATGACATCGCACTACAGCATAACACTGGAAGACTATATATGAATCAAAATCAAGGAGGAAGCGGAGGTATGCTGACTTATTATGATTTTGAGTTAGATTCAGTCATCATCGTTGCTTCTATGGGAGTTGATGACATTGAAGGATTAGGGTTTGATCATAGTGGAAATCTTTTAGGTTCCACAGGTAATGCTGGAGCCTTAGCTAATCGCTTCTTTGCCATCGATCCAATGTCAGGAGACACTACAGGCTTAGGAGTTATAGATACATCTGGCACTTATCAAGATTTCGAAAGTATAGATTGTTTTACAATCTTTAATGATCTTGCCTTAAGTAAGACTTTGTCTTCTGGACAAACGACTTCCTTTTCAGATGGAGATACGGTCTGTTATGATTTGCAAATATTTAACCAAGGTGAGTATGATGCCTATAATGTGGAGTATGTAGATTATGCTCCGACATCGTTATCCCTTGTGACAACTGGGCTTACTGAGATTGGAAATAATGTATACGGTACGATCCCT
>CALHUZ010000393.1 GCA_938039305.1 uncultured Saprospiraceae bacterium | reverse complement strand
TTCTCTGAAAGGAAACCATATCCTGGATGTATGGCATCGATGTCATTCTCAACTGCCAAGGCTATGATAGCCGCGATGTCCAAGTATGGCTTGAGTGGTTCATCATTGGGCCCGATCTGATAAGCTTCATCAGCTTTATATCTGTGCAGTGAGTATCTATCTTCGTAAGTGTAGAGCGCAACTGTCCTTATATTGATCTCAGATGCGGCTCGACAAATACGGATTGCTATTTCACCTCTATTGGCTATTAGTAATCTCTTGATAGGACGTTGATTTACCTCTGACATGCTAGATTATATTATGATTCAGGATGGTAGACCACAAATTCCATCCTTCGATATGACGATACCCAAATTTACAAAATTATTGGTTGACAAAATCAATGTGAAGAATCTGAAAATAAAAGAATTCAATTCAGTATTTAATTTGGCATTTATAATTCCATGCTTGATTATTATTATGGGTGAGTAGTGTAGTGGCGGATGCAAATTTGTTGTGTTACTTATGATGATTTGTAGCGTTAGAATAAGGGAGTCGAGTTATCTTTATCACATATTATGACGAGGCTCTTCATACCTATACTTTTCTTGGCTTTTCAGCTGCAGGCAGCGGATGATATTTTTGAAGCATACCGATTGAATCAACCGATCAACTTTGACGGTTGGGTACAAGATGATGAATGGGGAGATATTCCTATGATAGGACTGGAGATGCAGTTACCTGAAATGAATGGCTCGCCATCGCAGCTATCGGAAGTCAGGGTGGCTTATGACGATACGTATGTCTATTTGTCTGGCAAGTTGTATGATGATGATGCCGGTAACATGATGGCCAATACTAAGAAGAGAGACGCTATATCGGGATCAACGCAGTTCTTTGGGATGATCCTCGATTCTTACAATGACAATGAGAATGCATTGGCCTTCTTCACCACACCTACTGGTATCAGATGGGATGGAGCCATATCCCGAGATGCCATAGGAGGCAATCCACTTAATATCAGTTGGAATGCTTTCTGGGATGTCAAAGTCCAAAGATCAGATGAAGGTTGGTTCGCAGAAATAAGAGTTCCTTTTACAAGTTTAGCATTTGAAGATGATGCTGGTGATGTTACAATGGGGTTTATCACTTTTAGATATATACCTCGGAACAATGAAACAGTTATGTATCCATTGATGCCTCCTGACTTTGGTGATTTTAGTGCGTGGAGACCTTCTCAAGCTCAGGACATATTGTTCAAAGGTGTAAAGCGTAAAAGACCTTTTTATCTAACTCCTTACGGATTAACTGGATTTAGAAAAATAAATAGCTTGTCGGAAGATGAGTTAAGCTATAATGTAGATGATAAGCTCATCAGAGAAGTCGGTGTAGATGTGAAATATGGCTTGAGTAAAAGTTGGACAATGGATCTTAGTGTCAATACTGATTTTGCACAAGTGGAAGCGGATGATCAGCAAGTTAACTTGACTCGGTTCAGTTTATTCTTTCCTGAGAAAAGACTTTTCTTTCAAGAACGTTCAGGTGTTTTTAATTTTGGGTTTGGACGAAGAGATCAATTATTCTATTCGAGACGCATAGGTATCAACGATGGTGAGATGCAACGGATCATCGGAGGTGCACGAGTCGTCGGGAGAACTGGAAAGTGGGATATAGGATTGCTTTCGATGCAGACAGCAAATGATGGTGACCTAAAAGGAGAGAACTCATCTGTCTTTAGGGCGCAAAGGGATGTAATTAATAATCGGTCAGATGTGGGTATGATGGTTACTCATCGGACGGATTTTAAAGGAGGATATAATTTGAATTATGGACTTGATGCGAACATCGAAGTTTTTGATGAGCATCGATTGACATTAAGGTATGCACAGACATTTGATAATGATATCGAAAATGTGCTTTTCAGACCGGATGCTTCAAAGTATTGGGTGAGTTTTAGTACTCAAAGACAAAGGGGATTTAGTCATGGTACAAGTTTTTCAAGATCTGGAATTGATCATCTTCCTGAATTGGGATTTGAAACTAGAGATGCTTATTGGCGCATAGGAAACCGAACAGCATATAACTGGTTTCAAAAAGGAGATTCTAAAATATTTTATCATGGATTTCAATCAGGAGGATCTGCACACTGGAGTACTGAGACTGGAAAATTAGAATCTTTAGGATGGAGAGTCGGATGGGAGATAGCTCTAAGGAATACATGGAAAATAGAAGCAAGAGTTAGGCCTAATATTGAAAATCTGGTTGAGCCCTTTGAACTGTCAGATGATGTGGTGATCCCAATCGGAGATTATAAATTTTTAGGCTATGAGGTAGAGGCTACTACCCCGATGACAGGTCAGGTGTCTGTGATGATGGAAGCTGGAACAGGGGCATTTTATGACGGAACAAGAACAAGTGTGGCCCTAACTCCAACCTTCAATCTTTCGTCTTCTTTAGAATTCTCTGCTACATACGAATATAACAAAGCAACTTTCGCAGTACGCGACCAAGAGTTGAACTTTCACTTGGCGAGAGTCAAGGCTTTATATATGTTTAGCACGAAGCTTTCTGTTGCCGCGCTGGTTCAATATAACAACCAAAGCAAGACCTTCTTAGGCAATATGAGGCTTAGATATAATCCCGCTGAGGGCAATGATCTTTTCATCGTATATAATGACGATCTAAATAGTGA
>CALHUZ010000392.1 GCA_938039305.1 uncultured Saprospiraceae bacterium | reverse complement strand
ATATTCCTTACTGCTGCCTCCCGTAGGAGTCGGGTCCGTGTCTCAGTACCCGTGTGGGGGATCACGCTCTCACGCCCCCTACTGATCGTAGCCTTGGTAAGCCATTACCTTACCAACTAGCTAATCAGACGCACACCCATCTTTTACCGCCGGAGCTTTACCCTTACGGGACTATGGGGTATTACTCTTCGTTTCCAAAGGCTATTCCCCAGTAAAAGGTAGGTAGTGTACGCGTTACTCACCCGTGCGCCGGTGTCCATTATTCCGAAAAACAATTTCTCCCTCGACTTGCATGTATTAAGCCTCCCGCTAGCGTTCATCCTGAGCCAGGATCAAACTCTCCATAGTAAATTCTTATGACGTTTGATCGTCGTTTCTTTAGTATAAATCGACGAGCTCTGGACTAATTAATTTAGTTCGTTACGCTTTCCTTATTCCTATCGTGTCAAATAACTTTTCCCCGTTATTTCTAATGGGATTGCAAATATAAGCGCTCTTTAGGGACAATCACAAGTCTTGTCCAAAAATAATTTCAAATAAGATTGGTCATTTTGTCGCAGCTTCATCCAATACCATATCCGTTGAAAATAATCTATTCTAAACTGATATCAGTGATATATATATAATAAAGGCCTGAAAAATACAGTTCTCTCAAACTGCTATATTACCCGCAATTGATGCTTCAAAGTGCTTGCACTAAGCAATAATAACTTGTGAGCATCTGCTACCCTTATTCTTTGTTCTTTGACGTCGTCAACTGAACATTTTTTTATCTTCTTTAACAGCCTCAAATAGTACGTATATGCGACATATACACCCAAGCGCGCTCCCTTTGGCAACTGCTTAATTCCTATAAAAGCTTCAGTAAACTCTTGCTGTATCTCTTCTTCTATCCCTTCTTTCTGTTGGGCAGTGAATTGATTGTAATCCACATCTGGGAAATAAACTCTTCCCCTTTCAAGAAAATCACTTTTAATATCTCTTAGAAAATTGACTTTCTGAAAAGCCGATCCTAACTTTTTCGCGGACGACTCAAGTTTAATATACTCTTCGCGATCTCTTCTGACGAACACCTTGAGACACATTAAGCCGACAACTTCTGCTGAACCAAAGATGTATCTTTCATAGGTCGGCCTATCAAATCTGTTTTTCTCCAAGTCCATCTCCATACTATTCAAGAATCCATCTATGAGATCAATACCGATATCATACTCGTGAACCACTTCTTGAAAAGCGTGTAGTATGGGATTAAGACTGATCTTACGCTCAAGGGCTTTGTAAGTGTCTTGTCGAAATTCGTCAAATAATAACTGCTTGTTATGTGCGTGAAATGTATCGACAATCTCATCTGCAAATCTTACAAAGCCATATATACTATATATAGGCTTTCGGTATTCTTCCGCGAACATCTTTATACCAAGAGAGAAAGAAGTACTATACCTGTTTGTAACTAACTGGCTACACTCTTCACAGACTCTGTCATACAATTCCATCATATAACCTCTTTGTTCGTCTTTGTTAAAAAATATTTGGCTGCAACCTCCCCAGATATAAGAGAAGGAGGCACCCCAGGGCCTGGCGTGGTAAGTTGACCGGCATAGATCAAGTTGGATACCTTTTTACTCTGCATTTTCGGTTTTAAAAAGGCAGTTTGCATCAAAGTATTCGCCAGGCCATAAGCATTGCCCTTGAATGAATTGTACACACTTACAAAGTCATCTGTACAAAACGATCGTTTATAAACTATGTGATCAGTGATATCTATTCCCATTCGCTTTTTCAGTCGTTCTACTAATATATTAAAAAGTGCCTCTCTCTTAACATGGTCGTCTGGTATTCCTGCGGCAAGTGGAATCAAAAAGAAAAGGTTCTCCTGATCAGGCGGAGCAGTGCTAGGGTCAGTCTTGCTCGGACAACACACATAAAATAAAGGTTGATCTGGCCATTCATGAGTATCGTATATCTGATGAGCATGGCGATCAAAGTCTGTATCAAAGAATAAATTGTGGTGTTGTAGGCCATCAACCTTCCTATCGATACCGACATAAAACAGTAGTGATGACGGCGCCATCTCTCTCTTATCCCAATAATCATCTGAATAAGAGCGATGAGGCTCTGATAACAGCTTAGTTTCTGTATGATGATAGTCTGCTGCCGAGATGACAACATCAGCCTTATATGTCTTGCTTTCAGTTATAACAGAACTTATAGCGCCACCACCCACACGTAACTCTTTAACGGCTTCATTCAGCTTAATCTTTACGCCGAGCTCTCTCGCTATTTTAGTCATTGCCTTAGGAATTTCTGCCATGCCTCCCATCGGATACCAAGTGCCTAATTTAATATCAGCATAATTCATAAGGCTGTAAAGTGCAGGAGTATTCTCTGGCTTAGCTCCCAGAAAAAGGACTGGAAATTCTAAAAGTTGAATCAATTTAGGATTCCTGAACTTAGATCTGATCTCCTTGGCGATACTTTTAAAAAGATCCATCTTGAAAAAGCTTGACATAACTCGCCAATCCAAGAACTCAGTTATCGAAAGTGATGGTTTATGAACGAACTCCGTCATACCTATCTCATATTTATAGGCCCCGTCTTTTAGGAATCTTTCTAATTGCTTGCTGCTACCTGACTCATAAGACTCAAAGAGATCAAGCAGCTCTTGATATGTCGCAGGTATAGACATAATGTCTCCGTCTTCATATATCACTTGATAAGATGGATCAAGTCTCTTCAATTCATAAAAATCTGAAGTTGTGTATCCAAAAGATTGATAAAATCGCTCAAATACATCGGGCATCCAATACCAAGAAGGCCCCATGTCAAATGTAAATCCGTTAGCCTCGAATGCTCTACACCTACCTCCAAGCGCATCATTTTTTTCTATAAGAGTTACATCGCATCCTGCTTTCGCTAAAAAGCAAGCTGCTGACAATCCCGCGAACCCTCCTCCTATAACTATAGCCTTACTCATGATTTTTATTAAGTTATATAAGAACTAATAAAAAAGCCCCAGTTATGTTTCCATAACTGGGGCTATTATAATATAACTATATGAGAGTATCGGTTACCTTCCTCCCTTTAGTTCATCCTGTAATGTTCCGAGTGCATCCCATTCTCCATTAGCAGCTAGTGCTGACTGTGCTGGCCAAGTAGTAGGATCATGCATCTTGTATCTGCTACCTGCTGCAAGCAAAATCTCTCTGATTTTGTCTGCTTCTGTCTCTGCGAGACCAGCAAATGTTGTAATACCTGCATCATTAAGAAGTGAAGCAATCTTAGGTCCTATGCCTTCTATCTTTTTCAAGTCATCCGGCTTAGCAGTTGCCTCAGGAGTAGCAACAACTACTTCTTCTTCAACCTCCGTAATCTCTTCAACCACTTCTTCTACTTCAGTGATCTCTTCAACTACTTCTTCAACCTTCGCCTCTACAACTGGAGCAGGTGCAGGTGCTTCAACCACCGGCGCCTCTGCTGCTTTCTCAGCCGCTGCCGCATCCTCTTGCGCCTTAAGTTGTACTTTAAGCTGAGAGAATACATCAAGCTCTCCAAGAGTCGTTCTTTCTAATTTCGACTTTTGTGATTTAATCGATTGTCTCGTCTCTTTAACCTCTTCACCTCTCGCTCTTCTAACATCATCATCAGCTTTACGCTTGATATCATCTACGTAGCGTGAATGAGATACAACTATTCTCTTATCATCTCTATTGAATTCGATGACCTTCACTGTCAATGCCTCATCTACTTCAGCATTAGTGTTGTCTTCTTTCTTGATGTGTCTAATAGGCGCATATGCTTCAAGACCATATGGTAATTGAACGATAGCTCCTCTATCATCTTTTCTGATGATCGTCACCTCATGATATGAACCAACTGGGAAGACATTCTCGAAAGTATCCCATGGATTCTCTTCAAGTTGCTTATGACCTAAGGCCAACTTGCGATCATCTAAGTCTATATCCAAAATGGTAATGTCAATATCTTGACCAACCTTAGTATATTCTGATGGGTGGTTAAATCTCTTAGTCCAAGAAAGATCAGAAATATGAATCATACCACCGATACCCTCTTCAAGCTCGACAAATACGCCATATGGAGTAAGATTCTTTACTTCTCCACTATGCTTACTTCCTTGTGGGAACTTAGTCATAATATTAGACCAAGGATCTTCTGAAAGCTGCTTGATACTTAGAGACATTCTTCTCTCATCACGATTGATCGTAACAACCTTCGCCTCATATTCTGTTCCGAGATCAAAGAAATCACGAGCATTAACTGGTTGTGTACTCCAGTTAACTTCTGATACGTGAATCAAACCTTCAACTCCAGGTATGATTTCAAGGAATGCGCCATAGTCTTCAATGTTGACGATCTGTCCTTTCACTACTGAACCAACAGCGATTTCCGCTGAAAGCACATCCCATGGATGTGGCTGAAGCTGCTTAAGACCAAGAGAGATTCTTCTCTTGTTCTCATCAAAATCAAGTACAACAACATTAATCTTCTGATTAAGCTCAAGTACTTCATTAGGATGGTTGATTCTACCCCATGAAATATCTGTGATATATAATAGACCATCTACTCCTCCAAGATCCATAAAGGCTCCGAAGTCAGTGATGTTCTTGACGATACCTTCAAGAACTTGTCCTTTCTCAAGGCCACCAATGATCTGCTCTCTTTGTTCTGCAAGATCAGACTCAATCAATGCTTTGTGAGATACTACGGCATTCTTAATTGCTTCGTTGATCTTAACAACTTTGTACTCCATCGTCTTTCCGACATACGCATCGTAATCTACGATTGGCTTTATATCTATCTGTGATCCAGGTAAGAATGTCTCAAGACCACTACAGTCCACAATCAGACCACCTTTAGTCTTACTGACTACTGTACCCTTGATGATTGTTCCATTCTGATATGAATCGACGATATTTTCCCAAGCTTTTAGAAGCTTAGCCTTTCTTCTTGATAGAACAAGTTGTCCTCTATCATCTTCAGTCAATTCTACATAGACGTGTACCTCATCACCGATGGCCAAGTCAGGCATATCTCTGAATTCAGATACAGAAACAAGTCCGTCAGATTTGTGGTTGATATCAAGTACGACATCTCCTCCACTAAATGAAGTCACCTTACCAACGACTACAACATTTTCATGAAGAGTCTGTAATGAAGCTTCATAGTCCGTGATGAACTTAGCGGTTTCTTCGTCTGTATAGCGGTTAATTCTTTGTTTGCCAATCGTCCAGTCATAGTCATCATGCGGACTATCGTCTGGCGATGGATTAACAGGAACAGGTAATATTAGCTCACCTTCTTCAACGCTTGTTTCAGCAGTTTCAGGTGTCGCTGCAGTTTCTACTGCAGGTGCTGCTTCTGGAGCAGTCTTTTCTTCTTGTGGTTCAAGATCTTTTTCGTCAGCCATGGCGAAGATCAGGTTTGTATTTCGAGAACTTATTTCCCGAAAGGGTTAGTAAAAAATTTAAGAGCGCAAATGTATGCTTATTTTATCTATAAATACAAGCTTACGCCAAATGCACAAAGACTTCTTCCTCTATCTTTAGTTGCTATATTTGATGACAATATAATATAGAGACAAACTTGACATCATGACAGACGTAAGACCATGGCTTAAGAATTACCCCAAAGGAGTACCAGCTAACATAGATGAGGACAAATATGCCACGCTTGTAGAATACGTGAACGAAATGTCTAAAGCTTATGGAAAGCGACCTGCTTTTTCATGTATGGGCAAGACATTGACCTACAAAGAGGTAGATACAATGTCTGATCACCTCGGTGCTTATCTAAACCACAGAGGACTTCAACCAGGGGATAAAGTTGCTTTGATGATGCCCAATCTACTTCAATACCCGATTGCTTTATTCGGATGTTTGAAAGCAGGCCTTATCATAGTGAATACCAATCCACTCTATACCCCAAGAGAGATGGAACACCAATTCGTCGATAGTGAGGCAAAGGGGATCATTATAGCGGAAAATTTCTGCGCCAATCTAGAAAAGATCTTACCTAAGACTAATATCAACACTATCATCACAACCTCTATCGGAGAAATGCTCGGTAGCGTAAAAGGAATGCTTGTCAATACAGCCATTAAGCATGTCAAACGCATGATACCTACGTACAACTTAGAAAATACGGTATCCTTCAAGGAAGCCATCAAGACCGGTAAAAAGTTCAAACTTCCTCAATTTGAGAACCAGCCTGACAGCACAGTTGTACTACAATATACTGGCGGCACGACTGGTGTGAGCAAAGGAGCAATGCTAACCAATAAAAATCTTGTTGCTAATATGCTTCAGATCAAAGCATTCTTAGATCCATATGTCGAAGGTGACGGCTCTGATCAAGTTGTATTGTGCCCACTACCACTCTATCACATATATGCATTCACATGTAACTGTCTCGCTCTTATGAACCATGGAGCACATAGTATACTAGTAACCAACCCGCGAGATTTAGATTCGCTTATTAAAGAGTTCACTCGATATGACATCAAAGGGATGACTGGAGTGAATACTCTATATAATGCACTCAACAATCATCCTGATTTTAGAAAATTAGACTTTTCAAATTTTGAAACTGCTAATGCTGGCGGTACTGCACTTCAAAAAAGTGTTGCCGATGAATGGAAAGAAGTAACTGGTCTTGAAATAGCCGAAGGCTATGGAATGACTGAGGCGTCACCAGTCGTGACCAGCAACCCAAGAGAAGCTATCCGTCTTGGTACAATCGGTATCCCAGTGCCTTCTACTGATGTAAGAATAGTCGATGAAGAAGGACAACCACTTCCTGTAGGATCAGTAGGTGAACTACAAGTCAGAGGACCACAAGTCATGAAGGGCTACTATAATAGACCTGAAGCTACAGCTGAAACCATTACATCTGGTGGTTGGTTGAATACAGGAGATATCGGATCTATGGATGAAGATGGCTACTTTAAAATAGTAGACAGAAAGAAGGATATGATCCTTGTCTCTGGTTTCAATGTATATCCTAATGAGATAGAAGAAGTAGTATCAGGCCATGAAAAGGTTGATGAAGTAGCTGCGATAGGCATTCCGGATGAAAAATCAGGAGAGGTGGTAAAGATCTTCGTTACCTTAAAAGACAGTACCTTAAAGAAAGACGAGCTGATCAGTTATTGTAGAGAATATATGACAGGTTACAAAATCCCAAAGCACGTTGAATTTGTAAAAGAACTACCGAAGTCAACTGTTGGAAAAATTCTGAGAAGGGAACTTAGAGATAAAGAATTACTGAAATAATAACTGCGTGGACAAAATCCGATATGTTGCCAAGACCATGGCTGGTCTTGAAGAATTACTTGCAGGTGAAATAAAAGAATTAGGAGGCACAGAGGTGAAACTACTTCATCGTGCAGTTGCATTTGAGGGAGACTTAGAGACTTTATATAAAGTAAACCTATGGTCCCGTTTAGCACTGCGCGTCATCAAGCCCTTTTTAGAATTCAAAGCTCACAATGAAACTGTATTCTATAAGAGGTTAAGGAGATTTGATTGGACTGAAGTTTTTAATCTTGAACAAACTTTTAGAATCAACTCTTCTGTGCATTCCGATGTGTACACGCACTCTCAGTATATAGCCCTTAAGACCAAAGATGCTATTGTTGATCAATTTCGATCCAAGCATAAAGAACAAAGACCGAACATAGATCTCGAGCATCCTGATTTTGTGTTTGATGTATACTGCAACGGTATCGA
>CALHUZ010000391.1 GCA_938039305.1 uncultured Saprospiraceae bacterium | reverse complement strand
ACTTGGAGAAGGCTATAACGAAGAAATGGAGCAACTGCATCATAGCAATGCCAAGGCCCTAAATGAGATAATTGACTCAATCGGCTATCCAACAATTAGCAAGGTAGGTAAAGAGGCCAGTGAAGCTGCCTGGTTGGTGATCCAACACTCTATAGGACAACCCGGCTTTATGAAGAAGTGTGCAAGTCTGTTAGAGGTTGCAGTTAGCAAAGATGATGCAAGCTCAAGAGACTTGGCTTACTTGACTGATCGTATAGCAGTGTATGAAGGAAGACCGCAGCTTTATGGAACTCAGTTTGATTGGGACAAAGACGGAGTATTAAGTCCGCAACCATATGACGACTTAATCAAGGTGAATCAAAGAAGAGCATCAATAGGTCTGAACACAATTGAAGAACAAACAGAAGTTATAAAGAGTCGAGCTGAAAGAGAAAACCAATCACCACCCACTGATTTTGAAAAAAGGAAGCGCGAGTATGATGAATGGAGAGAAAAGGTGGGGTGGTTATGATAAAGATTGTCGGATGCTATCACACTACAAATTCTCAATAAATGAAAGGATCAATGCAATATAGCTTTCTACTAATTCTATTCTTAAGTTGTTCGACAACTAAGTACGATCCACATCATTCTTCGTATAAGCAGAAATCATATGCGCCATATATTCCTTCTGGTTATGAACTTGTAGTTAATCGAGGTATTGACTCATATGTGGGTGAAGTGAAGAATGATCAAATCACTTTTGATTTTGATTATGGTATGTACTCTGATAGTGGCCCAACAAGTATGTTAAGTCTAAAAAATATGATAACATCGGAGTTTGCCTTAAAATCTCTAAAGCCCTCATGTGGAGTTGACAGCTTGAGAGATAAAAAAGTGAGGAAAGGGCTGCAAATAGATAGTGTCTATTACAGCTCGTCTGATCCTAAGAGTTCCGTAAAAAAGGTGATTGTCGAATTAACTATTGAAGATGTTTTATGTGAGTTTGAAACGAAGTCTTTGCAATATATGGTTGAGGATATCTATCAAAACAATTTCATTGAAAGAGAAAAGAAGGGCTTTGCCTTAAAGATATTTTACCCAAAATCTGATTCTTTGAATTATGCGGGGATCTATATCACAAAGAAAAATGATATGAATGCATTGTCATATTTTACAAAGAATTATTCAAAGCAAGATCACGATGAAATCTTAGATATTCTTTTAGAGGTAGGTGAAAATTATATGTCACAGATGTAAATGGCCACTTACTTTTTCGTTTCAGATTAAAATGAATTATAGTTCAACTAAAGCAACATAAAATAAATAAACACATGAAAAGAGCAATCATACTAATTACGTTTTCTCTGTACTCAATATTTTCTATGGCGCAAATCAAAGAAAGTCAGGCCATAGATAGCATCTTTTCTGAATGGCACAAAGCGAATACTCCTGGATGCGCATTGGGTATAATTGAAAACGGAGAGTTGGTTTATGCTAAAGGTTATGGCTTGGCCAATATGGAATATGATATTCCAAACTCGCCTTCTTCAGTTTTTAGAATAGGCTCAACGTCTAAGCAGTTTACAGCGGCATGTATTGTGTTATTGGCTGAGCAAGGACAATTGAGTCTTGAGAATACTTTAAGTGAATACTTCCCTGAATTCCCAGATTACGCCAAGCAGATTACAATCAGGCATTTATTGAATCACACGAGTGGAATAAGGGATTATCTGCAGTTGGCTTATTTGAAGGGTTATGGCGATGATGACTATTATACAGATGCGCACCTTATGGCTTGGTTGATAAATCAATCAGATCTTAATTTTGAGCCAGGTGAAGAGTTCTTGTATAGCAATTCTGGATATTGGCTTTTAGGGCAGATCGTAAAGGAAGTATCAGGTATGAATATGGCTGACTTCGCTCAGAAGGAAATATTCGCACCTCTCCTTATGAGTAATACTCACTTCCATAATGATCACACACAAATAGTTAAAAATAGAGCTTCGGGTTATATGCCAAGTGGAATGGATAGTTATAGGATCAGTATGACCACTTTAGATATGATTGGCGATGGAGGGATTTTTACGAGCATAGAAGACATTAAGAAGTGGGACGATGCTTATTATAATTCTGAAGTGCTCAGTGAAGCTTTCTGGAAAATGATGATAGAGCAAGGAGTTTTGAATAATGGAGAGGTCATAGATTATGCTTCTGGATTATTTGTCACTGAATATAAAGGGCTGAAAGCTGTCAGGCATGGTGGCGCATTTGTGGGGTTTAGGGCTGAGCTGCTGAGATTCCCTGATCAAAAAATGTCCATCGCAATTTTTGCCAATAGAGGAGATGCTAATCCATCAGCTATGGCTGACCAAGTTGCAGACGTCATGCTTAAAGGCAAGTTTGTGGAGGCGACTGATGCGGTTGAGGACATGGCCGCAAGTGATTCTTCAGAAGGTGAATCTTCAAGTGTAGCATACCCATTAGATCAAATAGTAGGGCAGTATAAAATAGAACCTGGAGTGATTCTTAATCTATCAATCAAAAATGATTCACTAAATGTGTTGCAATCATGGAATCAATCATCGTATAATATTGTTAGGGTCAATGGAGGTAGATTTCAAATTCCCGGAGATGATGGACTGAGCTTTACATTCTCAGATCTAAAAGATGGTCAAACACAAACGCTTACCGTATTACAAGGCAGTAGAGAAACCATAGCGCCAAGGAAAAAAGAAGTAGATGTCTCTGGAGTTAAATTATCCGACTTCGTAGGTAGTTATTATAGTCAAGAGCTTGATGTGACCTATATTTTTGAATTAGAAAACGGAATTCTAAAATCAAGAATTGAGGATAAGTTAGCTAAGCAATGTACGATTGAGGACATCGATCAAATTGCATTAGAGCAGGGTGTTGCCAGGTTTCAAAGAACTAATGGCGTCATTTCTGGATTTGAACTTGATTCTGGTAGAGTTAAGAATTTAGTGTTTAAAAAGAAATAGAAAACACTATTTAATGTCTATCACTCATTAATCCCCGTTATATAACCAAGCGCTGTATCTAAACAGCCAAACCAATGAACAACAATACCAATATGAATTCAAATTCAAACTTAGCCGTACTTATAGACGGTGATAATATACCATCCGCTCATGTTAAAGAGATGATGGAGGAAATAGCCAAGTATGGCAATCCTACTATAAAAAGAATCTATGGCGACTGGACAAGTCCGCATCTGTCGAAGTGGAAGAATATGCTCCTTCAAAACGCCATCACTCCCATTCAGCAATACGCATATACCACAGGTAAGAATGCAACTGACTCTGCGATGATCATAGATGCCATGGACATTCTCTATTCTGAAAAGGTAAATGGATTTTGTCTTGTATCAAGTGATAGTGACTTCACAAAGCTTGCTACACGACTCCGCGAAGCTGGTATGCAAGTGATCGGCATAGGGGAGAAGAAGACACCTAATCCATTCATTGTAGCATGCGACAGGTTTATCTACATCGAAATCTTAAAAAGAGAAACTGAAAAGAAAGAGAACGTAACTCAGAAAGGCAAAGAGAAGGAGACGATAGCGAAGATCACTCCTAAAGTCACAGCCCTTATCGCAAGTACGATATCTGATAAGTCAGATGAAGAAGGCTGGGCATTTCTTGGGGATGTAGGAAGCTTACTTCAGAAGAAGCAACCGAACTTTGATTCCAGAAATTATGGTTTTGAAAAGCTAACTCCATTGATTAAGTCAATTGGGAAGTTTGATATAGAGCAAAGAGAAAATTCTAAAAGTAGACACAAGCTGATCTTTGTAAAGAATAAAGAGAAGAATACTTCGAAAAGGAAGAAGCGTTAATGCAAGCATAACGCTACTTACTACAAACGTCTAAACGGCGAAGCACCAGCCACTATTAATACACACTTGTCTTTTCCAAATACTACAACAGCAAGTGTCTAACAATTAGACACCTTGCAGTATTCTTTGTTTCACATCTTTCTCGATCTGAGGATTGTGCTTTACCATCATGTGTAACCACAATGATCGACAACCTCGGAGAAACTTAAAATAAGTTAATGCGGCTAAAAAAATAGTGAATGCTATCGCGCCTCCGACGCTCCACTTAAAGTAGAAGACTAATAGCAGGGTAGGAAGCAATAGAAACCATGAGCTTAGTATATAGGATAGAAACATGGCTCCAAAATAAAAGCCAGGCTCAGGTTCTGTAAACTGACCACAGTCGGCACATTGCTTTGGCATGTCCAGTGGCTTGGATATATTGAATGGTTCTGTGAAGATATTGCCTTGTCTGCAGCGTGGGCATTTATTGGTCCACATGGCTTTGATTGAAAATCCCATAGTGTATAAAATGAATGAAGCATAGATGAAGTGATATTGTTATATTTCAGTTTTCTTTCTACTCCTTGTATCCTTTCGTAAGCTATCTGGAGTAAGAAAGTCAGTATCATATTGTTATTATCAAATATAAACCCTGCCTTACATTCAAAGTGTGATCAAGATCACATAGCATAGCAATTATGATTGCTTATTGAATTATGCTTTCATCAATCGATTAAAACGGTGTCTACTAAGTTTGATGGTAGGTGCCACAAACCCACTTCCATAAAACCACCAACTGCTCGTTTTGCAATTCCCCAATTTAATATTTGATGTAAATGCAATCCTCCTAAAAAAGGGTAGCAATTGTGATGTGTGCCTCTACATAAATTATGCAACCGAAAAATAATGCTGACTATCCGAAGGATTTGATTTAATCAATGGTCTAAAGGGTATAAAACAAATAACATAGACTTATGAATAAGATAGTAGTGTTTCTTTTGCTGTTGATGATGCCTGGTATATTGTTAGTCTCCTGTTCGGATAGTGATGATCCTTGTACTGAGATCACATGGTACGAAGATGCAGACGGAGACGGATTAGGGAATCCAGATGTTTCGCAAACTGATTGTGAGCAGCCTTCTGGCTATGTGTCTGATAATACGGATCCAGATGATTCTGGGGCAGTAGCACAAGTGGTGATAGATGTAGATGCAGGCTTGTTTCTTACAGATGGCACAGACTTTACTATAACGACTGTGGCATGTACTCTTTCGGATGG
>CALHUZ010000390.1 GCA_938039305.1 uncultured Saprospiraceae bacterium | reverse complement strand
CATAGTTTCGGAGGCACTTCTCCTTCTAGTCGATTAAGTGCCGCGTACGGTTCATGCAAAGAGTTTACTGCTCGTAGTGAGAATCTTTATGCTTCCGCCAGCTCATCTAATACTGGTTTCCCAAGGGTTGTAGAGCAAGCTGTATATGGATTCAATTACGACGATGCCGGTTCATTATGGGGTCATAGAGAGATGTCTCTACTTCAGAACCTTGATCTACAAGGACGTTCATGGGGATTCGCAAATAACGAAGGTGCTAACGACTCAGAGGGATACATCGGAGTCGGCATTCATAGAGGAACCGGTTACGGTGTATTCAATAGTAACTTTACCTATTCCGTAGTACTTGTGTTGAACTATATCGACCCTTCCCCTTCGTGTAGCTATACTGTCATCGAATCAACGGCAAACGTTGAACCACCCACTGAAGATCCATGTAATCAACCTCTATCATTCACAGGTTCTATCACATCACCTGTAGTTGCCTCTAACTCAAGTATCACGCTTGGTGCAAATGTTACTCTAAGCAACCCAACGACCATATCGTCTCCAGAGATTTCTTTAAATCAAGGATTCAGTATTTCAGCAGGCAACTGTGTTCAATTCGTATCCGATGGATGTGCTTATAACGGCACGCTCACTTGTGATAATAGCGGAGTCGAAGCTGGTACTGTGTCAGGCAGTGGCACATGCGCTTCACCTTATCAGATCTCCTGCAATCAATCACATGCATCAAGTAATGCAGGACAAAGCAATTCATGGAATTCTTATAGCTCTGGACTTTCTAATGGATGGACAGGCGCAGAAACAATCTACAGATATGTAGCAGCTCCAGGCAGTTCTAATACCATCAGTCTAACTAATCTTAGCGCAGACGTTGATATGTTTCTAACAAGTACTTGTAGCAACACCTTAGTTTTAGGTTCGAGTACTCAGGTTAATTTAGCATCAGAATCCATTAATTTTTCAACAGGATCTGGAGGAACATTTTACATCATTATTGATGGCTGGGATGGAGCTATCAGCACCTTCGACTTGAGTATCTCGTGTGCTGCAGCCAAAGAAGTAGATCCTTCTAAGTCAGCCCTTCTGCCTATCATCGTTAAGAAAGAGCAGTTTACATCAATGATGTGCAAGCCTTACGTAGCAACTCTTAAAGACTAAGCCACTCTCTTTGTAATCTTAAGAAAGATTAACTTGCAATATTCTTAATTGCTTTAAGTGTTCTGATGAAATCAATCTATTTCATTTTCTCCTTACTTCTATGTATCGTAGTTTCTATAATCTCTTCTTGCAAAGAAAGCACCCCTACCTTCTCTTTAGAAAAAGCATTCACCCCGATTGATCAGATAGATCCCGAAGTTTACTTTGCTACACCTGAGAATATAGCTAAGGATCCTAACGATGAGCTTACCGCCATGTTTAGAAAAGCAAAAGCTGACGACATGGCCAATCCAGAAAAACCTCGACCGCTTAAGCAAGAAGATATAGGTCCACTTGAAAACCAATCTTCAAAACAACCATGGACTCCAATTGATGAGATCTTCAAATTTGAAAAAGGATTGCTTGACGATCAAGACTGGAATCAATTATCAGAAGTTATAAAGACCAGGTTGGTTTTTGACAACCCTGATCTCAAAGTAGTTGAGTTGGCGATAGCGGCTGGGGCAGAATTGCCTCTACATACGCAGCCTACTCCATCGGTGTTTCACATCTTGGGAGGAGCTGCTAACATACAATCAAACCATATCACTGGAGAGGTTGCCATTGGATCTTCTACCTTTTTTGATGCCAATGATTATAGAAAGGTCTCTGTCACATCTGATGTACCTCTTAAGGTCCTTTGGTTTAGTTGGGCCCCACAAGGCAACAAATCATACTTAGAGTCTGGATATTATCTGACAGGAAGCAACATACATCTACAACCTAAAGAAGCAATCATTCCAGATACATTTGGGTTTTGGCCAAAGTCAGAGATATCCTTAAGTAGCTCGACAGAGATGGATACGATAAGATTTGAAGATGCATCACTCCCAATTGAAAATCAAAGAAAAATACTCAATCAAGAATCACGAGAAGTATACTATCCAAACGACCCAAGATTTATACAAGAGTCAGATGTCGCGTGGGTTGATGTTCTAAACTTGGATCCTAAAAGTTTCTTCTTTGCAGAAGACATCAAGAAGTTAGGCGCACAACTTCAGATGCTCCGTCGTATAGCAAAGATCAAAAGTGTATTCAGAGCAAAGAGGCCTGAGACTGGATATGATCTCAACTTTTCTTATCTCGGATGGGGCCCAAGAGCTAAGTATGTCACACATAGTCATGCTATTTGTGAATTCTATTATGTCCTCGAAGGAGATGTAGAATACATCATCGATGAGAACAAGTTTCACGCAGTGCCTGGCAACTTTTACTTCCACCCACCCTACTACGATCATGAGATGCGAGGCTTGAAGGATGATGTCCCCTTCTTATCTATATCGGGTAGTTGGGTTCCATATGGACGTAGAGAATTATTTGATCAGCCTTTCTTCTTATTAGAAGATGTAAAAGATCAAAGTCATTTATCGTTTCCAGATGATTTTAACTTTCACAATTTCAATCTGGACAAGAGCATTAAGTATGGTGTGTTGTAAACGAAATCAGCAATAAGCACTTATAGTTATCTAATACATAGCTGCGACACAGAGGCACATCAAATATTTATAAAATATGAAAATTGAAGCGCTACACGACTTTCACGATCCAGCATTCTCTAAAGGTTGGGCAGATAGGTTTGTACCGACAAGCGAGCGAATAAGGTTATTCGACCTTATGCTTCACGAGATCACATCTCTAAAAGGTAGTAGTTTATCTATATTAGAATTAGGAATAGGGCCAGGCTACTTAGCTTCGTATATCTTGGGCAAGCTCCCCGATGTAAAATATGAAGGCTTAGATTTTTCAAATGCAATGCTATCGTTGGCTTCACAACGTAATGAAGAACATTCTGGAAGAACAAACTTTATCCAAGCAGATTTAACTGATAAAAAATGGATTGAAAAAGTCCAGGAGTCTCCTCAAATTATAGTTTCTACCTGGGCGCTACATGATTTATTAAGTAAAGAGAACATAGCCAATGTATACTATCAGGTGTTTCAACTTTTACCGAAAGGTGGAGTGTTGCTTAATGGCGATTTTATAAAGCCTGAGACATCTACTTTTGAATATGAAAATGGACGTATCAAACCAAGTGAGCACTTAGCTTTACTTAAAGATGCTGGCTTTCTAAACTCAGAATGTCTTTCCCTTTTTGAAGAGGATGTACTTCATCCAACTACTTCTAATAACTATGCTTGTTTTAAGGCCATAAAATAGCCTCAGTTACAACTGCCATAACCGAGGCTAATTCAAACTCAATAACCGCCATGAATTTTATCTTCGTCTAAATCTCAATCTTTTCCGTCCGTCAAAGCTTCGCCAGCTCAAGTATCGATCCTCGATATAGTATCGATTGCCACGACGATCTCTATAGTGATCCTGATAAGGCTCATAATAAGTCCAATCCTTTCCAAAGCGAGCTCTAAACCCTGCACCGAAGGCTTCTATCGATAAGTTGAAGCCGCGGTCAGAATTATACCAAGAACCATAATAACGATCTCTTGATGGTCTTCTGTCATAGCTCCTATCATAAGACCTATTGCGGCTTGTGGAGTAACCGTCATTATAACGATCATATGGGCGGTCGCGATAGCCGCGATCTGCATAACGGGATAAGACTATCGATCTTCGTCTTCCCTTACGCCATTCTATTTGATCATATCCTCTAACGATGATGACCTTGCCATCACAATCATCATACAAACCACGACCCATAAAATTGTAGGTATGCCAGCGTGGAAATAGCCCTCCATGATGTTTGACTTTGATACCCCTTCGAGTATGCTTTATTTCTAATCTTGTATCAGAGTAATTGTCATACCATAGGCCATAAAGTTCTGCTCCACTGGAGCTTGATGCAAAGGTGAATGTAGGTATCAAGGCTAGCAACATAAATAATCTCAGTACTTTCATAATGCTAGATTTAAAATAGTTAATAATGCTTTTTGGCTATCCGAGACCATCGCCTCAAATCTTAGATCTAAACTCTATACTATAGATGTTAAAGACACTATTAATCCAGTTAAGATCTTACTAAGAAGTGTTAAGGAGCATGTTAAGGGTTTAACATTTATCTTAAATTGCAGTCAATCAATGGTTTATAACATGAAAAGTCTTTTATTAGCTATCGTTGTTCTATTTCAATATTCATCCACATGTGCTCAACATCCACAAGTCCATACGGAGAGTATTGATTCTTCTTACCAAAGCCCTGCAGCTTCGATCGATCAGCTTGCATGGATTGCTGGATACTGGAAAGGAGAAGCTTTTGGTGGATTGACTGAAGAGATTTGGTCAGAGCCAAATGCAGGCAGCATGATGG
Organism: uncultured Saprospiraceae bacterium; assembly: GCA_938039305.1. Taxonomy (GTDB): domain Bacteria; phylum Bacteroidota; class Bacteroidia; order Chitinophagales; family Saprospiraceae; genus JAJRXG01. The sequence continues at coordinate 1,483 of CALHUZ010000390.1, read as the reverse complement.
GATCCTTTAAGCTGAGTGAAGGAGAGCAAATCATATTTTATGAATTGTGTATCTTGAGAGAATTAGACAACACAGTTCTTTTGCAACTGAAGCACTTCGGTGATGACTTGAAGGGTTGGGAAGAGAAGAACGAAACACAAGACTTTAGGCTTGTCAGAATTGAAAAAGACAAAGCACTCTTCGATGGTTTCTCTTTTGAAAAGATAAGTGATGAGGAGATGCATCTATATGTTCTGATAGGAGGAGAAGATGGAACTGTTAGTGAAGAGAAATTCGTTTATAAAAGATATAAGTAATAGTACAATCCCAAACCTCGCAATTCAGAATATGATAAGACTTTTAGCAATTATATTTTCACTCAGTCTTTCTTGTATATCATATGGCCAGCAAAGTCTGTTAACACTTGTAGATAATGGCCTCGATTATAAAAAAGCAATTAAGCTTGCTCAAGAGATACAAAAGCCCATTGTCGCTGTTTTATATAGCCCAGGCGTTCCATCGACCACTACTAATTCATTTCAGAATATTCAACAGACCATTGAAGATGCAGGCTGTATTGGTATATCTATTGATTGGATAAAAGCTCCAAGAAAAAAGCCTCAAAAAAATATTAAGACAACCTCCAATCCCACTTGGGCCTTCATTCATCCTAATGAAGTGATCATTGATATCTCATACCTAATAACCGATGAGGCTTCTTTAAAGGAATTTATAGAAAAATGTAAAACCTCTTATAATAAAATAAATGCTTCAATAGAAAAGGTTAGTGAATCCAAGAAGCTTAGTACTCAGTTAGAATATGCAAATCTAATAGCTGACACCTATGATAAGAAAACCGCAATAACATTGTTAGATGAGATCATTTCTGGAGTTAATAAAAAGAAGATTAGCAATAATGCATTGAAGCAAATATTCTCTTTAGGGTACAAAGCCCCTTATTCTAAAAACTTAAATAAACTTATACTCAAAGACTATGAAAAATCGAAAAGGCTCGTAGGCCGAGATACGATCCTCTACATTCAAGAACGCTATATCCTACAAGGTTTAAATAAAAAAGGGTTACTTGAGCCATACTACGTCTGGGAGAGATTTGAAAATGAAACAGGAGATGGTGCAGACAGCCTCTATAGAATATTTGCATTGGGCTACTTAAGTACGCCCCCTATAGATGAAAAAGTTCTTTACGATGAAGCCTTTGATTATTTGCAATTCTACCCTAATTCCGAATGGACATTCCTAGAAAGACTTTATAGTATAGTCGTACCCAGAACTTCTAATCAAGAAGACTTAGAGATCTTACTTGATCTTATATCATATCAAGCGCTGAGAGAAGAATCATATCCACAGTTAGATTACAAAGCAGTGTTACTTTATAAGCTAGGACAGAAAGAGCGGGCGCTTAGCATGATACAACAGATCAACACAAAAGCACTTGAGAAAGGAGTAAGGTACAAATCAATGCTATATGCTCTAAGTAAGAAGT
>CALHUZ010000389.1 GCA_938039305.1 uncultured Saprospiraceae bacterium | reverse complement strand
TTTATAGGCCAGACGACCATAGGAGAAGAAAGAGATATAAGTGATCGCTATGTTCTGTCACTTGGTCAGGATAGAGATGTGTACGTAGATAGGACTTTGCAAAAAGGATACACCAAGCGAAAGTTTGTTGGAAGCAATCGTATCGACTCTCGCATTTGGAAATTAGGCATTGCGAATAATAAGTCAGAATCGATTGGTCTAACTATAGAAGATCAATACCCTGTTTCAAAAGATAGCAATATAAAAATAGACTTGAAGGAGGCTGCAGAAGCAACAATTGACAAAGACAAAGGCTCTCTCATTTGGAAAAAAGAGATTGGTCCTTCTTCAGAGATGTCTATCGTTTTTGAATACGAGGTTAAGTCACCACGTGATAAGAGTTTGATTGTTGAATAGGGTCAGTGCATTATGCACTGATCTATGCATCAAATTAAATTCGTATATTATAATTTGAAAGAAGCTGTAACTTCATCAGTTAAGTTGAATCAAACAGAGATTGATATATGAACTACGAGGACTTACAACTCTACTGCTCTGCTAAAAAAGGAGTCACTGAAGAGTTTCCATTTGGCGAAAGCACTCTTGTCTTCAAGGTGATGGGTAAGGCATTCGCATTATGTGGGCTGGATGAAGCCGAAGCGCGAGTGAATTTAAAGTGTGATCCAGATAGAGCTATAGAACTTCGTGAAGAGTATGCGGATATTATACCCGGATGGCACATGAATAAGAAGCATTGGAATACAGTCTATCTTGAAAGAGAGCTATATGATATATTCATCAAAGAGTTGATTGATCACTCCTATGATCTGGTCGTATCAAAGTTGACTAAAAAGCTAAAGGAAGAATTAAGGCACTTATGAGAAAAGACACTAACTGTTAAGCATTAAAGCTTGTCCCACATCCACAACTTTCGGTAGCATTAGGATTGCTGAACGTGAAGCCTCTATTGTTAAGACCTTCGTGCCAGCCGATTTCCATACCGATGAGATAGATACCATGAGCTTTTTCCATTAAGACCTTCATCCCATCTAAATCGTACACTTCGTCTTTTTCCTTCTCTACATCAAAGCCGAGTACATATGTGAATCCTGAGCATCCACCGCCCTTTACTCCAATGCGTAGACCATGAGTATCATCAAGCTTTTGCTCCTCTTTTATGCGGCGCAATTGCTTGAGTGCACTTTCTGATAGTAGAACTGGACTTTTAGATATCACTTCTGCCATTTTCGTGTATTTTGTAACCTCTTAACGATAGTAGGACAAAGTTAGTTCAAACAGATCTTTCAAGTGTCATTATCGCAACCTTTATAACATAACTTTCGCACGTGGCAGTGGTTCAGACTATTCTCGATATTATTAAATACATAATACCCGCTTTGGTAGTTTACTTTTTGATGAAGCAATTCGTCAATGGTCACTTAGCCACGGAGCAGATGAAGATACGTGCCTCCCAGAAAGGAGAAGATAAAGGAATGAGGGTACAAGCCTATGAGCGCTTGATCTTGTTTTGTGAGCGTATGAATCTGACCAGCTTGATGATGAGACTCAATAATAGCGAGATGGAAACGGTACATCTTAAAAACGCTATGATGATCTCCATCCAGAAAGAATACGAACATAACTTGACGCAACAGATATATGTCTCAAAACAGTTGTGGGAGATGATCAGCTTACTGAAGGACAATCAGATCGCAGCTATATCTCAGACATTTGTCGATCATGGAAATCAAGGAAAGGATACATTTGAAAATCAACTGATGCAGCTTGGCCACACCATAGATAAATCTATGAGTGCTAAGGTTAGAGATGCCATCCGTAAGGAAGTAGAACTATATTTCACATGAGGGAAATGAAGATAATTTGGATCGTCTGTCTTTTTGCGTTAACACAATCGTGTAAGACGACAACCTATGTCTCTGAAGCAGATCTTTACTATGAGCGTGTATCTGAAGCTTCGGAAGGAGTTGATCCTGAGGTAGAAGATATGATAGAACCTTATCGGGTGCAGCTTGATGCAGTCATGAATGAGGTCCTCGGTAATCTAGAGGAAACACTTACTAAGAAGCGACCAGAGTCTAATATTGGAAATTGGCTGGCTGATATGTTATACGATGAAACCAAAGCTCTGAATGGAGGTGTACTAGATTTTGCTATTCAGAATCATGGTGGCGTTCGGGTCTCATCCTTGTCCGCTGGGCCGATCACAAGAGGAGAGGTCATAGAAGTCATGCCTTTTGATAATAAAATCACAATCATCACGGCTGATGGAAAGCAAACACAAGCATTTTTGGATCACATCGCTAAAGGCAAAGGGTGGCCGATCAGTCAGCAACTCCGATTCAAGATTAAGGATAAGAAGGCAACTGAGGTACTGATTAATGGAGAGCCGATCGATATGAATGGCACTTATCATTTTGCCGTTCCAGATTATATCGCTGGTGGTGGATCTGGATCAGATATGCTCAAAGGATTGGAGCGTAAGGATCTTAATGTATTGATCCGAGATTGCTTCATAGACAATATTAAAAAAGACACTAAATCTGGTCTCACACAAGCACCAGTGATAGATGGTAGACTCGTTAATCTGGATCATGAATAGAAGAAGATTTATAAGGAACACAGGTTACACAGCTGCTATAGGCTATCTGAACACTTTGCCGCTTCCGCAAATATGGGACGT
>CALHUZ010000388.1 GCA_938039305.1 uncultured Saprospiraceae bacterium | reverse complement strand
GGAATTTCAATTAGCCTGTCATCGCAGAAGGCATAGAAGCTCTTGAATTTTTTATAAGTATCAGTCTTGCTTCCGACGTTTAGCAAAGGATCAAAGTTAGCCTTGACCAGATCTATGCCGTGGTGTTTATATAGTAACACTTTTCCATCTACTAATAATTCAAGAATCATAGGTTTTGTAGATTGCGGTAATCTATAGTTAATAAAGGTCCTATTGTCTATTATAAAGGATTTTATAAAATCGCTTTTTATAGAAAATACTTTCTCGTTCATATTAAAGTAGAAGATAGACTCTAAGAGATCAAAGTTATACTTTATGTCCATGGTGTCGACCATAGTGATCACTTGCCCTGTACACCACTTATCACAAAACAGTCTATCTGCGATCTCCGGTTCAGAAAGACTTGCATCAAATTCTTGAAAGTTTAGTCTGCTGAATTCTGTGTCAAGTATTGAAGAATTTTGAGAAGAGACCTGAATGACACTTAGAGTGATAAATGTTAAGACATGAATGAACAATGATGCTAAACTGAAAAGATATGTTGGTTTGGTTGTCTTCATTGTTACCTCTGGTAGATTAGTCTATGTGTAGTTCGAAGAACTTCCAAATCTCTTCGCTAACACTAAAATCCATATTGCCCCAGATGCCTGGCCAGTCATGATGACCTCCTTCTATTGTGTATAGCCAAGACCTAATTGTCTTTTCGTCATTCAGTCGTTTCTCTGTGATGACAAAACTGCTGTCCGCAAGATTGATATTTTCGAGTGCGTCAATGAATGCATGCTTTGTATTATTCTTTTTACTCCAATGCTCGTAAGTCGCTTCAACACTGACGTACCCACCAGAACCAGGTAGATAGTCTTTGTCTCCATGCCATAGTGTAATATCGTCGTCTGTACCATGAGTTTCAAATACAGAAACAGGTTGACCCTTTGTGCAATTATCTAATGTCGATTGCATCATGCATCCTGCAACAGGAGCTATCGCCTTGAATAGGTCTGGTCGATGACATGCTAGTACATAACTCATGTCTGCGCCATTAGACATGCCAGTACAAAAGACATTTGAAGTGCTCAACTGGAAGGTTGATTGAAGGTAAGTAGTCAGCGCACTTATAAAACCTACATCATCTATTTCAAAATTAGAATAACCCGCACTCCAAGAATTCTTCTCATCTGGTCCGAGATAGCCTTGGGGGTAGCAAACAGCAAATCCGTGTTTGTCAGCTATCTCATTCATTTTAGAATAAGAGAGCATGTCTTTTGCACTGCCGCCGTACCCGTGAAGTACAAAAACTAAAGGCGCTTCCTCTTTAAGATTGTCAGGTAAGTGAATGTGATATATTCTTTGCTGATTATTAGAAATGAAAGAATACTGAGTATCAGAGCTGTGCTGAGCAAATGTCAACGTACTAATAAATAGGAACAAACTAAGAGTAAGTAAGGCGGCTAAGCGACTCATGTTGTTGATAATAATTATAGAATCAGTATTACATATAGGTCATCTCGAGATAATCAAACTGGTCTGAGTGATCAGTGTTATAGTGCAGGCCGCGGCTTTCTTTTCTCATTTCTGCACCTTTGCTCACGAGATATGCGATCGTAATTAGATTTCTAAGTTCGCATAGTTGAGGAGATATTTTAGATTCACCATAAAGCCTTTCAGTTTCTTGATAGAGAAGGTTGACTCTATCTGTTGCTCTCTTAAGTCGTACGTCGGTTCTTACAATTCCCACATAGTAACTCATCAGTTCCTTTAGCTCTTTCCAGCTTTGGGTGATGAGTACCATTTCTTTTGGCTCTGTAGTTCCCTCGGCATTCCAATCTGGAATACCCTCTTGCAATTGCACAGTGTCGATTTGTTCTGCGATATCGAGCGCTACTCTATGTCCGAATACTAATCCTTCTAAAAGAGAATTTGACGCAAGTCTATTAGCTCCATGAAGTCCAGAGCAAGTGCACTCTCCTGCTGCATATAGATTTTCAATGGAAGACTTTCCGATGGCATCAGTCACAACCCCTCCACACTGATAGTGACATGCAGGTACAACTGGTATGAAATCTTTAAAAGCGTCGATACCTATGCTTTTACATTTCTCATAAATATTTGGAAAGTGATCCATAAAGCCTTCATGGTCAAGATGTGTACAATCTAAGTACATATGTTCCGCTCCAGAGATTTTCATCTCGTTATCTATAGCTCTTGCAACAATATCTCGTGGCGCAAGTGATAGACGATCATCATACTTGTGCATGAATTCTTTTCCATCTGGAGTTCTTAAGATAGCCCCATATCCACGCACTGCTTCTGAAATTAGAAAATCAGGATTCTCTCCAGTTGTTTGATATAATGCAGTAGGGTGGAACTGCACAAATTCCATATTAGCGATGCGGCCTTTGGCTCTATATACCATGGAGATACCGTCTCCAGTCGCAATCATGGGATTAGTGGTGTTCTTATATATCTGCCCAGTTCCTCCAGTACACATGACGGTTGTACGGGCAAGGATTGTATCTATCTGAGTTGTTTTTTTGTTAAACACATAAGCCCCATAGCAGGCTACATCTGGTGTAAGGCGAGTAAGATTTCTGCCAAGGTGGTGCTGTGTCAAGATGTCTAATGCGAAGAAGTGTTCAAGCACTTTGATGTTGGGGTATTCTTTAACTTTCTCATTGAGTGTGCGCTGTATTTCCCAGCCAGTGATATCCTTGTAGTGGAGTATACGATTCTCACTATGGCCTCCTTCGCGACCGAGGTTATAATCCCCATCTTCTTCTTTGTCAAAGCGTGCACCCCACTCTATTAACTCCACCACTCTGTCGTGGCCTTCTTTAACGACAATCTCTACAATCTCAGGATCACATAATCCATCTCCAGCATCTAGTGTATCTGCGACATGAGATTCATATCCATCGACATGAAAGTCCCACACTGTAGCGATACCACCTTGTGCCCAGCTTGTATTACTTTCTTTAGAATGAGTTTTGGTCAGAACGGTGATTTCTAAGTCTGATCTTTTTTGAGCTAATTTGATAGCGGCAGATAGGCCAGCGACTCCAGCGCCGATGATTAGTACATCCGTCTGTATATTAGCGCTTTGATTATTCTTCATTTTGACTGTCTTTCCTTCACGAATATGCACAAAGTAAAACACTTCTCATGCGGATTGCTCTGATTGATCCATTTTTTGAAGATAGCCATAG
>CALHUZ010000387.1 GCA_938039305.1 uncultured Saprospiraceae bacterium | reverse complement strand
GGTAAAGCGACACTCGGGTTATTCACTGCTCAAAAATCATCGACCTACAGTATAGATATTCAAGGGATGACAAGAAACGGAGTTCCAGTTGTAGGTAGCTTAGATTTTGAAGTGAGATAAAACTGTCGTGACAGAATTAGGAATTTTTGCTTAGATGAGTTGCCTAAATAGCGTTAAGTGAAAGCGGGATGATGTTTAGTTACAATCACTTATGAACACTTCGAAAACGGCAGAAGATTCAACAGTGAATTCTTCATAAAGCGTTATGCTCTGACCTCCTGTGAAAATCACATGGCTCGATGGAGGTACAGTTCCAGATCCAGATAGTACAGCTCTTGCACTATGCACACCATTTACGATAGGATTATCTCTAATCATCTCAGTTGTATTGCAATCAAAGTTAGGTTCTATGATTAGATTGACGTCGTTGATATCGAAAAAGACATTGTCGGAACATTTTACTTTTATTCTTCCTAGAGTAGAACTTACATTTGGTATTGTTACGGTAGCCATACCGTTATTAGCAATACCATTTGCAATTACATATGGAAATGACATCCCTTCGTCAATTGAAAGCAGTATATCTACATCGGAACAATTCACTCCGTTAGCATCGGTGCCTGCTACATCCCATGTTATGGTAGTGTTTCCAGAAAGAGTTGTTGGATTATTTTGACTTGTGATTAGAAAAGGGCCTGCGGCAGTTGTGACATGAAGTAGTACATCATCATGTGCCCATCCTCCTTGATTGTCTCGCACGACAAGTTGAAAATTTAAATCTCTATCAGTTGTAGGTAGTATCTCGCCTTTTGTAATTGTATTATTGATTAGGTCAGAATGTTGGGGAAAAGTTCTCTTAGGTTGAGTAGTTGGATTAAAAGATCTTAGAATTGGGCTTGACCCATTATCTCCTTCGCTTAATGCCAGCTTTGGCCCAAGGTCCCATTGATTCCATTGGTAGGTGATTTCATCTGCATCTGCATCCGTTCCAGCTCCTTCGAGTTCAAATGGCGTAGCCATAGGGATTGTCTTTCCATCTATCGAAGAAATATTTGCATCAGCGAACGGGAGCGAATTGCCTTGAGCGATATCAGTAGCACAACCTGATGCATCACCTGTGATGAGGTTCGTTATTTCCATGAGATTTTTCAAATGAAAATATGGTTCACTATTAATTTGGACATTGTCATTGCCGCAAATACCCGCATAAGCCATTATTGAAGTCCCGCTACCTGGCTCATATGCAGTGGCGCCATTGCGATTGCCTCCATAACATGCTCCGTTGACTCCATTGAATGTGTGATTTGCGCCAAATTGATGACCTATCTCATGAGCCACATAGTCGATATAGAATGGATCGCCTATAGGATCAGATTGACCAGTTAGGCCACGACTCTTATTGGAATCGTTACATACAACTCCTAATCCTGCAACTCCACCATCTGATGATGTGAATATGTGGCCGACGTCATAATTGGTATTACCTATTTGTTGGTCTATGCAGTCTTGTACGAGATTCAGATCTGAGTAACCATTGCTAAATGGATCAGTAGAGGAGTCTGTGTATATGATTTTATCATTATCCCCAACCAACTTTAGTCGGATGCCGAGCTCGGCCTCATATACTCCAGAAACACGATTAATCGCTGTAACGACTGCTGCCAAACCATCAGCCACAGTACCTCCGAATATGGCGGTATACTCTGCTGTCACTGCCACTGCGAGTTCATACTCTTTTGTGACCATGGCAGCTTTAGGAAATCTCTTTAATTCAATATCGCTGGTGTTAGGCTCGTCGTCTTTATTTTCTTTGATGCCACCCGGAGTTACTTGCTCCCCCACTGAGCAGGTCCATGATGTCTCTGACCTAATTGCATCTTCTTTGAAATATGACATATACTGCCCTGACCTTGTGGTTGAGATAGGATCTAAAAAGACGGTTGGTCCACCACCTATGATCATGCCTGTTAACCCTTTATGTGAGACTTCGAGATAGATTCGTCTGTCTGGGTTGTTAGCCTGCACCCCGGAGTATGAGCCTATGTTTGGATATTTAAGGCGTAATTCGGCAGGCATCACTTGATTCAATGATATGCTAAATGATTCTAATGCTCCATTAGGCAAGGGGAGTTCTATTGATATCGATGACTTTTGCCCATCTTTCTTTGCCCTTATCAGACTGATTAAATCATCATTGAGATAGCTGAGGGAGTATGCTTTAGGTAAGTGTGATTCTTCTTTGTTCTGGCTATTTTGCACTTGTTGAGGTACAGACCAGTATGATGCCTTTTGACTCATTAAGTCTTCAAAGCAAAATAAGAATACTATAAAACCAATTGCTTTTAAGCAGTCCAATATGGATATGACTGACGTCAAATGTGACTAAATAAAGGGTTAGAGATATGACTCTAGCAGACAGGGCTAGGGCCTATTACGCATCAGGATTGGCGTATCAGTATGAATACGAGCGCAATTTACGCTTTTTTCATATGCAAAAAAAGAATAATATGTTAATATCTCTTTATCAGTGTGTTACTCTGGATTGTACTCAATGTACTTTTTGACTTGATCCGCATGTTCTTGGCTATAGTGCTTAGATATGAGATAAAGACTCATGTCGATTCCCGCACTTACTCCTTCGGAGACAATGATGCGATCATGGTCGTGATATCTCTTGGTTCTATCTACTTCAATAGTTGGGTCCAGAGATGATAATAGATCTACAGCAGCAAAGTGTGTTGTAGCTTTTAATCCTGAAAGCATACCCAATTTGGCTAACACCAGACTTCCTGTACATACTGAGCCTACTATTTCCGTAAGGTGAGATACCTCTGCTATCTTCTTCAATTGTGCTTCATTCTTAATTATGGACCTTGTGCCTGCTCCACCTGGAATAATGAATAGGTCCAGATCTGTGGCTTCGTCTATTGTCTGATGAGGTGTTATCTTAAGCTGGGTCTTGGAAACAGATATGGGGTCAGACAGCCCAATAGTGATGACTGATTTGCATAGTTCTGGATAGACATATTGGAAGGATGAAAATACTTGCATTGGGCCTGCAAAATCCAATAACTCAACACCGTCGAAAATGAGAATACCTATCTTATCTAAACCCATAATAACCGTTTGTACTTCATAGGTAGGGCTATTCTTTAAGAAAGCGCTCAAGAGATATCAACAAAAGTCAAAGAGAAGAATTCATATATGTATCTTGCGAAGAGAGAATAAAACCATCCGATGCCAGATTTTTGCCACCTTCATTGTCACACTCATTACTCACTTCTTGATGGAGCGTCTCACATTGGGAAACTCATGGATAAAGCGGTGGCTGATGGGCACAAGGGTGTAGCCCTTACCGATCATGGCAATATGTTCGGCGCCTTTCATTTTGTCAATGAAGCACAGAAGAGAGGACTCAAAGGGATGATTGGTTGTGAGTTTTACCTTGTAGCGGATCGTCACAAACGTTCGTTTGCTAAGTCAGCTGGAGAGAAAGACATACGAAATCACCAATTACTCTTAGCGAAAAATCAAAAAGGCTACGAAAATCTCTCAAAGCTTTGTTCCATAGGGTTTATGGATGGCCTTTATGGCAAATTTCCAAGAATTGACAAAGAGGTACTGGTTCAATACTCTGAAGGATTGATAGCAACGAGTTGTTGTCTGGCAGCAGAAATTCCCAGAACGATCATGGCTGGAGATTTAGCTGGAGCTGAGGAAAAGTTGAAGTGGTGGATTGATCTATTTGGTGATGATTACTATATCGAATTGATGAGACATCGTGGGCTGGAGAACTTAGATGGTAGGGATATCAGCCAAGAGGAAGTCAATCAAGAGCTGATCAAATTAGCAAGGAAGTATGATCGAAAGATCATAGCTACTAATGATGCCCATTATGTAGAAGAAGAAGACTGGAAGCCGCACGATGTCATCCTTTGTGTCAATACGGGAAGAAAGATGCAAGACATCGATCGTTTTAAGTTTAGTAGCTCCGATTATTACTTCAAGAGTAAAGAGGAGATGGCTGCGATCTTTAGTGATCTTCCTGAGGCTATAGAAAATACGATGGAGGTTTATGATAAGATCGAAATGCCTAAACTGGCAAGAGATATCTTACTTCCTAACTTTCCACTTCCGCCAGAGTTTGCTAATCAGCCTGACTTTCTAAGGCACTTAGTATATGAAGGTGCCAAGCGAAATTATGGAGAGATGACAGCTGCGCTTCGAGAGCGCTTGGACTTCGAGCTCAAGATCATTAAGGATATGGGCTTCGATGGTTATTTTCTAATTGTTCAGGATTTTATTACGGCCGCTAGAGAACTAGGTGTTGCTGTCGGCCCTGGAAGAGGATCGGCCGCAGGTTCTGCAGTTGCTTTCTGCTTGAGGATTACTAATGTGGATCCTATAAAGTATAATTTACTTTTTGAAAGATTTTTGAATCCTGAACGTGTATCAATGCCGGATATTGATATTGATTTTGACGATGTCGGTCGTCAGAAAGTAATCGATTGGGTAGTTGAAAAGTATGGTAAAAATCAAGTTGCGCAGATTATTACATTTGGTACGATGGCTGCAAGATCTTCTATCAGAGATGTAGGAAGAGTACTTTCATATCCATTAAGTGAGACTGATAAAATAGCAAAACTAATTCCGACGAGGCCAGGAACTAAGCTTAAGAAAATACTAAACGGTTCTGATAAAGAATTAAAGAAAGATTGGCCTTCTGATGATTTTTCTAATATCAAGGATCTTCAAAAGATAAGAGATAGTAAGTCAGAAGAAGGGGAAGTTTTGAGACTCGCTGAGAAAGTGGAAGGTACTGTCCGTAATACAGGTATTCACGCAGCAGGTCTGATCATTGCACCTGACGATATCACTAAATATATCCCAGTCAGTACATCTAAGGATACGGATTTGCTGATTACACAATTTGACGGTAGTGTAGTCGAAGATGCAGGTATGCTCAAGATGGACTTCTTAGGATTGAAGACGCTATCGATTATAAAAGATGCGATATCCAATATTGTATTGAGACATGGCGAAGAGCATCGCATAGATCCAGACGAAATAGATCTTGAAGATACAAAGACCTATGAGTTGTTTCAGAGAGGAGATATGATTGGCATTTTCCAGTTTGAGTCTGATGGAATGAGAAAGTTTCTTAAAGAACTGAAGCCTACTAATCTTGAAGACCTCATCGCGATGAATGCCTTATATAGGCCAGGTCCGATGGATAATATCCCGTCTTTCATAAAGAGAAAGCATGGCGAAGAAGTCGTGACTTATCCTCACGAATGGCTCGAGGAAATTCTAAAACCGACTAACGGTATCATGGTCTACCAAGAGCAGATCATGCAGACAGCTCAGATCATGGCTGACTATACACTTGGAAAAGCAGATATGCTTCGAAGAGCGATGGGAAAGAAGAAGCTGAAAGAGATGGAGCGCCATCGTAAGATTTTCTTGGAGGGAGCAACTGCTAAAGGTGTAGAGCCAGATAAGGCTAATGAAATCTTTGATACTATGGAGAAATTTGCCTCCTATGGTTTTAACAGATCTCACGCAGCGGCATATAGCATAGTTGCTTTTCAGACTGCATATTTAAAGGCGCATTATCCTGCAGAGTTCATGGCTTCTGTATTAACTCATAACAAGAGCGATATAGGTAAGTTAAACTTCTTTTTAAGGGAAGCAAAACGCGTAGGTATTACAGTTCTGGGGCCAGATATAAATGAAAGTCACTTGAACTTTACAGTAAATCAGGAAGGGCATATTCGATTTGGACTTTCGGCATTGAAAGGAGTAGGAGAGGGGCCTGTTGAAGAAATTATAAGAGCAAGAGAAGATACTGGTCCTTTTGTAAATATTTGGGATATGACGAAGAGAATGAATCTTCGAACTGTGAATAAAAAGTGTCTTGAAAGTCTTGCGCAAAGTGGAGCGTTAGATGCTTTCAATGAAGGGAATAGAGCTCAGTATTTCGCTCCTACGGACAATTATGATACGGGATTAGAATATGCTTTGAAATTTGGGAATGCATTTCAAAGTCAAAAAAGCCAAATGGAAAATTCTCTATTTGGAGATATGACACAACAGATTCTCCCAGATCCGGTATTGGCTAAAGTGATACCGTGGAATAAAATAGAAATGCTCAATAAAGAGAAGCAAGTGACTGGCATTTTTATAAGTGGTCATCCATTGGATGATTATGAGATGGAGTTGGCGCACTTTGTAGATGTTAATCTGGACAAGATGGACGACGTCAAAGAAAGAGCCATACGACTAGCAGGCCTTGTTACAGAAGTTTTTGAAGGGACAACTCAAAAGGGAATAGGTTATAAAAAGTTTACGCTACAAGACTTTAACGGTACGAAACAGTTTGGTCTTTATAATGAGCAGTTTAGTAATTTTGGAAAGATTGTAACACTTGGGGCGGTGATATTTGTAGAAGGAACGAACGCTCGAGGTTATAATAGCGACAACTATTATTTTAGAGTTAAAGATGTGAAGATGTTAGATACGGTAGGAAAGATATTAACCAAGAGCATCACGCTTCAAGTGCCGATAGAACGGATAACAGAGCATATGATTGAAGAACTTAACAAGATTTTCACCCCTGAAGGTCAGCATAGGTTCAAGTTGATGTTGGTTGATAAAAGTGAGAATGTTGAACTTGATCTTGTAGCTCTGGAGAGGCATGTTACTGTAGATACTGGTTTACTAGATGTCATCAGTAGATTGGGATTGTCGTATAAGCTGAATTAATGATAGCTATCATTGAGATGAGTATTTAAGACCGTCATTGGGATCAGTAGTTAAGATCATCATAAAGGTGATGCAGTTTACTTTTGTTTGACCGATATTTGCGTCTTAACGGCAAAGAAGATCATGAGAAGTATATTGGTGTTTTTATTCATCGTTTGCGTCAGTCCTATTGTAAAAGCTCAGGAGGTAGAAGTGTATGATAGTTTTGATGCATTTGAAGAAGCGCTGATCGAGGATGATTCGAAAGTTTATGTTGTAAACTTCTGGGCTACTTGGTGCGCCCCTTGCGTGAAAGAGTTACCACACTTTGAAAACCTTAATTCATCATACGATGATTCAGAAGTACAAGTAGTTCTCGTAAGCATTGATTTTAAGAATCAATATGAAAAACGATTGCTGCCTTTTTTAAAAAAGAAAAATTTCTCAGCTCGTTTGATTCACATGTCAGATCCGAAGGCAAACGATTGGATTCCTAAGGTAGATGAGTCTTGGGAAGGAACGATACCAGCTACACTATTTATAAAAAAGGGGAAGAGAGTATTTGCAGAGAAAGCATATGAGTCCTACGATGAGCTTAACCAAGAATTAGAAACATTTATCCAATTATAATATCAATAAACTTGAAAATAATGAAGATTTTAACTTCTACTTTGATTGTCCTCGCTAGTATGTTAACCATGTCCTTTGTGAATATTGGAGGTTATGCCATTGGAGATAAAGCAACTGACTTTAGTCTAAAAAATGTAGATGACACGTTTGTTTCATTGTCGGATTATAAAGATGCTGAGGGCTATGTTGTTATATTTACTTGCAACACATGCCCATATGCTAAGCTTTACGAAGATCGTATCCAAGGCCTGCATGAAAAATATGCAGACAATGGGTTTCCAGTTATTGCAATTAATCCTAATGATCCAGCACTTAAGGAAGGAGACAGTTTTGATAAGATGAAAGAAAGGTCTTCAGAGAAGTCATTTGGGTTTCCTTACTTGTTCGATGCAGGACAAGCCGTTTATCCTCAATACGGTGCGACGAAGACGCCACATGTATTTGTCTTGGATAAGGAGATGATTGTAAAGTATATCGGCGCTATTGATGACAATCCGCAGGATGTTAACAGTGTCGGTGTAAAGTATGTAGAAGGGGCTATTGCTGCTATAAAAGCAGGTAAGAGCCCAACGCCAGCAACAACAAAGGCAATTGGTTGTGGTATAAAAGCAGCTAAATAATAACATAAGGGGAATACCTTAGATATCCACTTTAAGTGGCTCAAGGAAGTACTAAAAAGGGCACTCATATAGATGATGAGCGCCCTTTTTTATTACTTTGATCTCACCATGAAATACTATATCTACGTTGTTGTTGCGATCATCATCGCGACTGCCTGCAGTACAAGCAATAAATACGAGCTAGTTAAAGGCAAAAAGAAAACTTCCGCCCCACCAGTGAATGTGAAGATCAACGATAGTATTTTTGTTGACTACTTAGAGATCACATACATAGCCTTCAGTGAATACCAATATTACCTGAGCAAGATCTATGGTGCCGACTCACAAGAAGTGCAGGAGGCAACATTAGATACATTGATCACTAATAAGCTCAAGAGCTTTATGCAGGAGTCATCTCTTGTACCAATGGATAAAATCAAAATTGAAAACTTGCCTGTAGTAGGTATCACCTATGATCAAGCTATAGCCTATACAGAGTGGCGTACATCTGTTGTACTTGAATTGTCATTGATCGAACAAAAATTACTGTATGATTACAAAGAGCAAGACGCCGATTCGCACTTCACACCGGAGGGCTATTTTTCTGGAGAATTTACTGGCTCTAAACCAAGTGAGCAGATTGACTTTTTGGTATATAGACTGCCCACAGAACAAGAATGGGAAATGATATATGAATTAGCTGAAGATAAGTCTCGTAGCCTCACTACTATTACTGAAACTCAAGCGACTGCAAGTCAAAGTATCCAATTTATAAATGACAATGTTTCTGAATTAATTTCTGAGAAAGGAAAGGCTAAAGGCGGAAATTGGATCAGTGGTGATCGCACTCATTATTATGAGGGCTCAGAAGTTTGGTTAGGATTTAGATGTGTAGCTGAAGTCACCTCAAGCGAAGAGTATATGAAAAATAGGCCCAAAAAGCGAAAGCGTCGAAGAAGTAAGAAGAGCTAGTTGTCTCTCCAGAAGTAAGGTGTAAAAATGACGAGCACAGTGAAAAGCTCTAGCCTCCCACAGATCATTAGAAAGGCTAGTACATATTTGGCGCCAGCCGGCAAATGTGCAAAGTTGTCAATGGGCCCTACACCGCCCATGCCTGGACCGACATTGCCAAGACTAGTTGCAGAAGCTCCAACTGAGGTCATAAAATCTAACCCCATCAATGACAAAATGATGGTTCCCGAAATAAAAATGAATAAGTAAACTAAGAGGAATACCAATATGTGGGTCAATACTCGAGGCTGTACAACTTCCTTATTGATCTTTATTCTAATCATAGCTCTTGGGTGCAAGATGCGCTTGAATTCTAACTTTGTGTTACGCATAAATACCAAGTGTCTGATGAGCTTAAT
>CALHUZ010000386.1 GCA_938039305.1 uncultured Saprospiraceae bacterium | reverse complement strand
AAAAATCTACCAGCTTATAACAATCTTTCGAAAATCGAGCGACACATTTAAACCTGTATTATCATTGCCATCTACATTTATTTCAACATCAGCTGATGGAAGTCCATGGAGATCCAAAACAAAAGTTGAATAAGATGGTCTAAAGTCACCTTTGGCAGACTGTGTTATAGTTAAAGACTGATCTGTCCCTTCTAAAAGGAAAGTAGCATACCTAAAATCTCCAGTCTGGTATTCATAACCATTGTGTGCATCTTCATAAAGATGTGACACTTCATTACCCTTCTTATAGTATACAGCAAGAGTCACTTCTTCTATCACCTTCTCACCGACATATTGCTGCACAGGGTATAATGGAATGATCGCCCCTTCTTTTATAAAAAGAGGAAATGTAGACTTCGTCAAGGGAACTGAAATTTTCTGTCCACCATTTTGTAATTCCTCTGTCCAGTAGTTATACCATTTCCCTTGAGGGAGATATACATCTTTAGTGGATGCCATCTCTTTATGAATCGAAGACGTAAGTATATGGTCTCCACATATGAATTCATGATCTCTATTGTGTGTCTCCACATCATGTTGATCATAAAATGATAAAGGCTTTAAAATCGGATCACCCGATATGTGGTGCTTATAAAAAGCTGTGTAGTGATATGGGAGCATGCGGTATCTCATCTCCACTGCCTCTCTAAATAAATCAAGTGCTTCAGGGCCAAATGACCATGGCTCTTGATTACCATCATCTTGTGAGCTATGCACTCTACAAAACGGATGGAAAATAGCAAGCTGAATCCATCTGACGAACATCTCTGGTGTCGGCTTTCCTATAAAACCTCCTATATCTGATCCAGCAAACGAAATACCACTTACTGAAAGGCGTTGGCACTGAACATTGGCCAACCATACATGCTGCCATGTAGCGATGTTGTCTCCTGTCCATACACTAGAATATCTCTGCATTCCAGAATAACCAGACCTAGTTATAATTAGCCCGCGCTTATTGTCTCCATGTTTTTTAACACCATCGTATGTAGCCCTCGCCATCTGCATACCATAGACATTGTGCGCCTTTCGATGACTTACAGGATGTCCCTCATAATCAAAAATGACATCATCTGGCATCGTCTTCGATTCGACTTCAAAAAGTGCCGGCTCGTTCATGTCATTCCACACTCCTGCAACCCCTAATTCATCTATCAGTTCTTTATAAAGATCGGCCCACCACTCTCGTACTTCAGGTTTTGTGAAATCTGGGAAGTAACAATCTCCTGGCCATACTTTTCCTTCTGCATATGGACCATCCAGTCTTCTTAAGAAGTATCCTTTCTCCAATCCTTCTTTGAACACTGGGTAGTCATGATCTATCTTAATACCTGGATCTATAATAACCATAGTCTTGAAACCTTGATCTCTAAGATCATCGATCATCTTCTTTGGCTCAGGGAATCGGTCATTGTCCCAAGTGAAGCATCTGAAACCATCCATGTAGTCAATGTCCAGATATATAGCATCACAAGGTATGCGTGACTCTCTCATCTGAGTCGTGACTTCTCTCACTTGAGATTCTGGATAGTAACTCCATTTGCACTGCTGAAAGCCTAATGACCACAAAGCAGGCATGTCGGCTACTCCTGTGAGTTGTGCATATCTCTTGTTCACGTCGAGTAATTCAGGGCCGGCGATGAAGTAGTAATTCATTTCTCCTCCATGTGCCCAAAAACTCGTAGCAGTGTCTCTCTCTTTTCCAAAATCAAAGAACGTACGGAATGTATTGTCAAAGAATATGCCGTAGCCTATGCCTTTGTGAAGGCCATAGTAAAAAGGAATATTTTTGTAAAGCGGATCCCAATCATAATCGTATCCGTAGCAGTCAGTGCCCCAGTTTTCAAATCTCTTTCCTTTTAGATTCAAATCTGAAGGCTTGTCGCCTAAACCATAATAAACTTCAGATGGATATACCTGCTTAGTCATCTGCACGATGTCATTGCCCGTAGTTGCATCTTTCTCATAATGGAATCCCTTTTCATCTTTGTTGATCACATGATCATCCAAGTTCAGAAAAGTAACTAATAAGTCAGCTTTGTTGATGCGGCATTTAACGGCTGTTGTTCTGATCTCTATTACATCAGGGCCATCATCAAAAATCACCGAACCACTGTTCTTGCTAAACTTAGTGTCTAAGGCATAAGAAAAATCATGATGGAAATAATCCTCTGATGCATATCTGATTCTAATTATTTCAGGTGTGATGGGCTCGACTCTTAAGAGTATACCACTATCACCTCTTGCTTCTAACCTACCTTCTTTCCACGTATAAGAGGACATAGCCCCTGGGAATATCTCTTTATGATTCACTAGTACGATGATTTATTAATACAATAGGCAAGAGCAAGGAATCCTTGTAGTTAGCTATAGCTCTGACACCTTTTAAATAACGACGGCTGCAAACTTATAGATATTAGATAAAATACTACTAGTATCTAAGCGCCTATTTTGGTATTATCAGGTATATCGGCACCTTTCTTAACTATTATGATGCCGTCTCGAATACAATATGTTTCTGTCTCATCATCCGGCATAGACTTATCACCTACAATGCTACAATTGTCACCAATCCTAACATTTTTATCAACTATAACATTCTTAATTGTACAGTTCTTTCCAATACCCAATAATTTAATATCCGGATGCGATTGCAGGTCATTTAGAGTTTGATAGTAGTCGATACCCATTAAGATCGAATGACTGATAGTTGTTCCTTCTCCGACTCGTGCTCGCACGCCAATAATAGATCTTTCGATATACTCCGCATGTATGATGCCTCCTTCAGAAATCAAAGCTTGATTCATCTTCGTTCCAAATACTTTAGAAGGCGACAACATCCTTGCATTGGTATAAACGTGATTAGTGTTGTCATAGAGATTAAACTCTGGCAAATAATCAGTTAGCTTGAGATTGGCTTCAAAGAAAGATGCTATAGTACCGATGTCTGTCCAGTAATTACCAAATGCAAAACTAGCAGTCTTGTACTGGTCGCTCTCAACAGCATATGGAATAATCTCTTTACCAAAATCCATAGCCTTTGGATTTTCTTTAAACAGCTTCGATAAGACCCCTGCTTTGAAAACATAGATACCCATCGATGCTAAAAAGTGCTTGTCTTGGGCTGCGTATTCTGGCGCAACTTCAGAAGTCCAATTAGAAAGTTCTTCCATCGGAGGTTTCTCCACAAAATCTTCGATAACACCTTCTCCGTTGACTTTCAAAAGTCCAAAAGCCGTAGCATCCTTAGCCACAACTGGTATGGTTGCTACAGTTAGCTCTGCATCTTGATCTGTATGATACTGCAAGATCTCCCTAAAGTCCATCTGGTACAACTGATCTCCCGATAAGATGAGTACGTTATCAAACTTATGCTGATCAAGATGAACTACCACTTGGCGTACAGCGTCCGCTGTTCCTTGAAACCACCCCATATTGTCAATGGTCTGTTCTGCTGCAAGAATATCTACGAATCCCTTAGAGAACTTATCAAAGCTATAGGCATTCTTGATATGTCTATTGAGTGAAGCAGAGTTGTATTGAGTCAAGACAAACATCCGATGAATCTCCGAATTTAAACAATTAGAAATTGGAATATCAATCAATCGAAATTTACCAGCAATAGGTACTGCAGGTTTTGACCGATGCCCGGTCAATGGATACAACCTTGTCCCCGCTCCTCCTCCAAGGATAATAGCCAATGTATTCTTTGCAATCATATTTTTGTTATTTATAGTGATTGTTATTTCTAATCAATTGTGACATTTTCATCATAGGCTCAGTTAGTTTTCTAATTTCTCACTGATTATAAAAATATCAATCCATTTTTTCTATTAATCTTTTATAATTCATGCTATACTCTGACGCGGACTTATCCCATGAGAGATCCAACTTCATAGCCTTGCTTCTCAGCTTCTTAAATCTCTTTTGATCTTTATAAAGGTGCATGGCGCGCGACATGGCATTAATCAAATCTTCTACACTATCATAATCAAAAGAAACACCAACCCCTCCTAACTCAAAGTCTACGACAGTATCTTTTAACCCTCCAGTCTTTCGGGCTATGGCAAGTGCTCCATATCTCATCGCAAACATTTGATTCAAACCACAAGGCTCAAATCTAGAAGGCATAACAATGAAGTCAGAAGCTGCATATATCTTGTGGGCCAAGGTCTCGTTGTATCCTATAAAGCAAGCAACTCGTTCTGCGTATCTATCTCTTAACTCTTGGACCTTCTGCTCTATAAAATGATCGCCAGAACCTAAGATGAAAAAATTAACAAAGCCAAATCGGACTAAAATTCTTTCTATTGCAGGAACCAATAAATCCCCGCCTTTCTGATGTGCGAATCGACCGATGAATCCAATCAAAGGAATTCCATCAAGCCGATAGAGGCCTTCCAGAATTTCCCCTTTATTCACTTTTTTGAATTGATCAACGGTGGTCGTTAATTTATTAGTTAACAAAACATCAGTCTTTGGATTCCAGACCTCATTGTCTATACCATTGAGCGTACCCGTAAATTTTTTAGGCTCCTTATCACTCATGAATTTCATAGAAGGAAGCTGATCTTTCAACTCTTCGAGGTAACTTGGAGAAACTGTATTGACATGATCTGCAAATCTCATAGCAGCAGCAGAAGCATCGATAAATCCATCCCATTCTATGAACTGGCTATCGGTAGCATCAAATTTTGGTAGAAGATCTAATCTACCCCATGGGTACTTACTATTGTATGCTCCATTATGTATGGTATAATAAATCGGTATGTCTTTAATGGATTCAAATGTTGGGACTTTTTTAACCATGAATGGAATAAATCCAACCTGATGATCGTGACAATGTAAGAGATCAAAGGAGGTCTTATTCTTTTTATCACTTAACCATTGAAGCACACTTCTTTGAAAAGAGACATTGCGTTCTGCCTCATCGTGGAATCCATGACCATACTCATTGAGATAGATAGAGTCTCTATCAAATCTACCTAGAATCTCTATGCAGTAGTAATCATAAGGCAACGTGCCTTTTTTTGCTTTATAGACATCAAACAAGGTCATCTGACCTTCCATATCAAATGAGCCAGAATAGACATTTCGAAATACTTGTTGGTCAAACCAAGGCAACTTATACCTCGGAGTTATAACCGCCGTATTCCATCCTTGTTTTATAAGGTACTTGGGTAGTGACCCAACGACATCTGCCATACCTCCAGCTTTAGCTGCCGGATAACATTCTGTAGAGATGTGTAATACTTTCTTCATGTAAGTCTGTATAAGGTATGGGAAAATACCGGGTCTTATGAAAAGATTAGACTGATATTTCGGCCAATATATTTTTCTAATTTTTAAACTTTAATAATGTCACGGCCAAAGGAGAGAGCTTTATGGAAAGGGAATCCCCTTGCCCATGCGCAGAAACATTTTCACTTTCTATTACTTTATTTAGATGCTCACCGCTTCCCCAATACTTTTTATTATCACTGTTGAATATTTCTTTCCATTTACCTTTGAGTGGTACTCCTACTCGATACGAATCTTGAATACTCGGGGTGAAATTACAAACCACCAAGATCATCTCTCCATCTGATCCATGCCTCACGTAAGACAGAACGCTATTAGCATGGTCAGAGTGATCTATCCACTGGAATCCTTTCGGTTCAAATGAATACCTATGTAACGCGTCCTCCATTTTATAAAGCCTATTAAGTTCTTTAACCATCAACTGAATGCCTTTATGAGGTAGGTGATCTAAAAGGTACCACGGCACTCCTTCATCTACACTCCACTCTGAAGTCTGGCCTAAGTCATCTCCCATAAAAAGCAACTTGTGACCGGGGTGCGTATACATATACGAGAACATTAATCTAATATTCGCAAATTTTTGCCAATCATCACCTGGCATTTTATTCACTAATGATCCTTTGCCATGGACTACCTCATCATGTGACAATGGAAGTACAAACGATTCGGTATAGGCATAAGCCATGCTAAAGCTGACTTCATTGTGATGATGCTGTCGATGTACGGTCTCACGCTCCATATATCTTAGTGTATCGTTCATCCATCCCATCATCCACTTAAACCCAAATCCTAATCCACCTTGATCTACAGGTCTTGTCACTCCACTAAAAGAAGTGGATTCTTCTGCTATCATCATGATTCCTGAAAAGCTAGAATAGCAACTTAGGTTAAGATCTTTTAAAAATGAAATGGCTGCCAAGTTCTCATTTGAGCCGTATTCGTTAGGATCCCACTCTCCCTCTTCACGACTATAATCTAAGTATAACATAGAAGCGACGGCATCTACGCGCAAGCCGTCTATATGATACCTTTCAAACCAAAAGTGTGCACTTGAAATCAAAAATGAACGCACCTCCGGTCTTTCATAATTAAAAATCAGGCTATTCCAATCTGGATGAAACCCTTTCTTAGGATTAGGATGCTCATATACTTTTGACCCATCAAAATCTGCCAACCAACTTATATCCGAAGGAAAATGAGCAGGCACCCAATCGACCAACACACCTATCCCCGCGATATGCAAAGCCTCCACCAGTACCATAAACTCTTGGGGCGAACCATATCTGCTTGTAGGGGCGAATAATCCAGTCGATAGATATCCCCATGACGGATAGTATGGGTGTTCAGTCACTGGCATCAACTCGACATGGGTGTATCCCATCTCAAGGACATACGTCACAAGCTCTTTCGCCATCTCCAGATAACTCAGTGATGTGCCATCTTCTGTCTTCTTTTTCCAACTTCCTAAGTGAAGCTCATATATAGATACTGGACTATTGTAAGGATTGAACTGCTCCCTTTTAGTCATCCATTCCTCATCCTTCCATTCATGCCATGTATCCCAAGTGATAGAAGAAGTCCTTGGTGCCATCTCAAACAACTGACCATAAGGGTCTGACTTCTCACGGACCGTATTGTCATAATGACTCAGAATCTTGTACTTGTATAACTCACCCCTTTCTACATCAGGGATAAATCCTTCCCAGATGCCGCTATTGTCCCACCTCACATTGAGTTCATAGCCTTGTCCTTGCCATTCATTGAAGTTTCCGATGACTTGTATAGATCTGGCTGCAGGTGCGTATACAGAAAAGTATGTGCCTTTCTGACCATCAACTTCCACCTGATGGCTTCCTAACTTCTCATAGAGCTTGAAGTGTTTACCTGATTTAAACAAGAATATATCATACTCAGAAAACAAGCTATGGGATAGGACTTTGTTCTGCACACTTCAGTTTTTGGAGATTACACCACTTCTGTAAATATAGTTTTTGTGAACTGAAAAAAGAGCGGAAGTTTATTCTAACCCATAATTAAAATCAGAACCAAAGAGATTACCTTTTATTTGACAACAGTTAGATCTCCTACTAACTCTTTGAACTCGATATCGCCTAATATCTCGATATAGTAGACATAGACTCCTGGAAGGAAATCCTTTGCGGACCATCCATCATCTGCAACATTGGTAGTTACATTTTCGAGATGTCCTACCTCACTACCCCATCGATCGTATATCCAAGCATTGTATTGAAATGAATAATCACGATTGACATGTAGAAAGAAAAACTCATTCACTGGATTAAATGGTGCTTGCTTCATTACGATATTGGGGACATAAAAATCGATCAGTGGATCTACATAAAAATTAATCTCTTTAGAAATGCGACAACCTAAGTCATCCTCTACTTCAAGCAAGTAAGTTTGATCCTCGCTAATATTAACGATAGGGTCGAGACAATCATCACAACTCAGTCCCTCTGAAGGACTCCACTGGATAAATGCCGCTTCACTATTAAGATATACGTCTATAGGATAATCTAAATAAGGACTGATACTGTCTTCACAGATCACATCTAATTGAAGAGGAGGCCTTACTTCGAGTTCTAAATGCTCTATCAATCGATCGCATCCCAAGGTTGATAAATAGATCTCTTGGTAAAGACCAGTTGCAGCGTACCAATTAGGACCAAATATGACCGAATCCCCAGCGCATATGATAGTATCTTTAAACTCAAGTATTACTTCCGGTTCAAAACTCAAATTGAGTGTAACTTGAAAAGAATCACAACCAGTAGATCCACTTTTGACGATGTTCATATAAGCACCATCTTCAGTGAGCCATCTATTTTGAAAAAGAATAGAATCGCTATGACAAAGCAAAGTATCAATTTCTACTTCTATAGGAAATTCACTCACAGTTAGTTCGAGTTGATAAATGATAGAATCACAGCTTGCTCCTTGATATTGAAAACTTTGAATATAGCTTCCCGATTCTTCTTTAAAGGAACCGTCAAAAAAATATGTCTCTCCGTTGCAAATAACAGTGTCAATCTCAATAATAGTTGGCTGCGGAAAATGCTCAACTGTAAGTCTGCGTATCAAGGAATCACAACCATCGGCCGAAGAAGTATATATATGCTGATAAGATGCTGCATCAGTTACAATTTCACCGTCAAAGTTGATAGAATCACCCGGGCATAGAACAACTTGATCTTCTTCAATTATAAATTCCTGATTAAAATATTCATATACTATCTCCTTCTCAAGTTCTGTAATGCAACCTAACTCATCGGTTACTTTCAGGGATATTTTATTCAAACCAAACACTGGCTCAAGGATCATAGCATCTACATCAGTACTGATCGTATCGTTTTTGTATATCCATAACCAGTTATAATCTTTCGAAGGGTCAATGGAAGATGTGTTTTCAAGATATAATGGTCCAGCCTCACATCCATCATTATTAGAATTAAAATCTAATAGGGCTGGTGGATAAATCTCAATCTGAAAAAAAGCTGTATCGACACAGACGTCTAAATCATTAATGACCATATAACCTTGATACAAACCAGGATTAGAAAATGATAGAGATACATCGCGAATGGCTTGGCCTTGCTTTTGCTCAACTAAAGCATCATTCTCATTGTAAATCATCCATTTATAATCATAAATATTGATGATTTGAGTACTGAGGTTTTCAATATTAATATCTTCTCCACAACTTGCATACTTATGTACTTCTTCACTTGTGAATCCTGGGATACCATCTGGAATAGATTCATCCGATTCAAGATCGGCAACTACCCTTGGCGTACAGATTTCGACATTGAATTCGAAGTCTCTTCGGTATGTACCTATTAAGATGCCTTCCCGATATTCTTCTACGCATACACCGACGACGTAGGAACCAAGTAAGTTAGGTACTCCGCTGATCCTCCCTGTGATTGGATCAATGCCTATTTGTGGATCACCTCCTACAGGATTAGCCTCACTATATATGTCTATGAATTCAACATTGGCGAATCCAGGCATACAGACGTTAGGATCTGGCTTGGTACAAAAACAACACTCGGCTGGAACTGAAAAGTCAGGATTAGCCCCTGAGGCAAAGGGAGTACAAAAGGTATACGCTAAAGAATCCCCGTTAATATCTATGGCACTATGATCAAAGTTGAAGTCTTCTCCGAGACAAACGAATATAGGTGGGTACTCCTTGAAGACGGGGCTGGAATTTTCCACTTGTAAGGCCATTGGAGTAACGATGATATCATAGACGGCTCCTGTATTATTGGGATCGAAAATGTTGTTAATCGTAGCGTTGCGACAACATCTCTGATAAGCGATCATGTATTCGTACGGCCCTACATCAAGAGTGACTTCGAAATTATAAACTGCCGACTCAATGATGAGGTTACTGAGCTTCTGATCTTTGCATGGATCGTTGAGTGCATCAATCTCAGATACAAGACCGATAGGCAGATTGCGAACCAAGTTGAAAATCTCCCAACCTGTCTGACCTGGTATTCTTCTATAGATTCCAAAATCCGCTAATTGATCATACCCGATGCCTGCAGTATCTCTATAGATAATATACTCTAAAGCATAGGTTGCCGCAGATCGATCTGTATTAAAAGATACCAACTCATAAGTAACATCACCACCTATGATATGGGATGACATAAGATCCCCGCTGTATAACATAGTCATACAAATCAATAAGTAAATAGTAAGGTGCCTTTTAATTGTCATGAACACACTCTAAACCATTGTTATGCTCCCCTTACAAGGGAAATAATGTATAGTTCTAACTATATCGAGGTTGGTCTCTTATAGTTATAGGCTATCAAAATGATATCCTATTGTGATGTTCATGGGATGAATTACAATATTGGTACGTATTCAATAGCAATTATATTGTAACAATCACAATATGAGACTAAGGTATCAATGAGCTCTTGGGGTATACCCGATGTTATAGTATTTATAGTAATGATCACCTTATCTTTAGAAATTGAAGGTTAAGATAGTGGGAAGTTCAAGTGACCAAGAACAATGTCTTAGGCCCGACTAAAGTTCACTCAAGCACGTACACTAATAACTTCGAAAGCCTCCAAATAGTTAATAATAGAACATTCTTCTAAAAATGATAACCATGAAGTACATCACTTTCTTCTCGACTTTAGTTTTATGCTTGACATACTTCAATCTGGTATCACAATCTAACTGGACGGCACCACAGAACCCAGAAGAACTCGGAGAGGTTCATTGGATAAGAAACTATGATGAAGCCGTTCTTGAATCAAAGCAGTCTGGCTTACCTATATTTATCTTGTTTCAAGAAGTACCTGGTTGTTCTAATTGTACCACCTATGGAAATAAGGTTCTTTCACATCCATTTATCGTGGAAATGATAGAGACTCACTTTGTACCACTTGCCATATTCAATAATAAGGGAGGTCATGACAAGAAGGTCCTCGAGCGATTTAATGAGCCTACTTGGAATAATCCAGTGGTGCGAGTTGTAAGTCAACAAGGACAAGATATTGTTTCAAGATTATCTGGCGACTTTTCACCTCTTGGCTTAGCGTCCAAAATAAAACAGGCACTCCCAATAACTAATCAAGTAGTCCCACTATACTTTGACATATGGCATAAAGAACTTAAGGGAGCTTCTTCAGAAGAAGAGGCTTATCTATCGATGTACTGCTTCTGGACAGGAGAAAAAGAGATCGCACAATTAGATGGTGTACTTTCGACGGAGGCTGGTTATATGCATGGCAAAGAAGTCGTCAAAGTCACTTATAACAAGGATAAGACAAGACTTAAGACAATCGTTAAAGCAGCCAAATCAAAGAATTGTGCTGATCAAGTATATGTTGGCTCCGATTCTGACTACCCGGAAGCAGACAAGACCACCAGCAAGTATCGCATAGATAAGGAAGTCAAGTACTATCTCTTGAAAAGCCCATATAAGTCAATACCCATGACTCCGCTTCAAGCTGCAAAGGTTAATGCCGCCATAGGTTCGAGGAAAGATCCTAAGGTATTTCTTTCTGATAGGCAGATCGCTTTACTGGATGTCAAGAGCAAAGCCAAGAGTCGTATTAATCAAGAATTTGTAGCTGCTTGGTATGAGGCATTATCCGACACACCTTAAAAAACGTGGCCTTTCTATCAGATTTGTGCTCATTTGAGTAGTTATTTATCCCGATTGACGCGATATGATTTG
This sequence comes from uncultured Saprospiraceae bacterium, assembly GCA_938039305.1. Taxonomy (GTDB): domain Bacteria; phylum Bacteroidota; class Bacteroidia; order Chitinophagales; family Saprospiraceae; genus JAJRXG01. The sequence goes on along the minus strand of CALHUZ010000386.1, from coordinate 6,956 downwards.
CTCCTTTAGTATTTTCATCGCTCATTGCAGTTATATAACGAGTATAGATTTTGAAACTACGATCACATATCACTTTTAATAACCATAGCATCAAAGGCTATTGGATGGTCTTGATGATGATCTTAATGACTACTCCAGTAGTCAGTCACGCTCAAGGCAATGAAGAATTCATCTATGGTACGATAACAGCAAAGTCTGGTGATACCTATGAAGGCTTCATGAGATGGGGAAAAGAAGAGCTGACATGGCATGATATCTTCAACTCAACAAAGCTAGATGAGGACATAAGAAAAAGCTCATCCGGAAAAGGCTCTATATGGGGGGATTTTGACTGGAGCTTAGGCAGCCTGTGGAAAAACAACTATAGCGGCAGCAATCACATATTTGCCTGTAGATTTGGCGATATTGCTACCCTACATCTTAAGGGAAGAGAAAGAGTAGAGATAGAGCTTAAGAATGGAGCCATCATCAAGGTAGAAGGTGGATCTAATGACGTAGGCGCTACGATTAATATGAGGGACTATGAGTTAGGAATGGTACGGTTTGATTGGGATAAGATCAAGCGCATAGATTTTCATCAATCCCCTCAAAATCGTCGTCACAAATATGGCAATCTCATATATGGTATAGCTGAAACACGCAGAGGTGCTTCATATCAAGGCTATATAAAATGGGATGATGATGAGCGAGTAGGTGAAGATATCCTACATGGAGATAGTCGTAATGGTGAGCAAGAAGTGCCATTTGAAAATATAGCAGTAATCGAAAAGAAAGATGATGGCTCTGATGTGACAGTCAAAAGTGGTCGTACTATTTTCTTAGATGGAAGTAATGACGTAGGGGACGGCAACCGAGGAATAATTGTTTATGAAGATGATCTGGGCACCGTGAAAATACCTTGGAAGTACTTCAACAAACTTACAATTGTAAATCCGCCTATTGGACCTTCATACAGTTCTTTTATGCAACCTCAACCCCTCGAAGGAACGGTAACTCTTTATAATGGAGATGCCCACAGTGGCCAGTTAGTATTTGATCTCGATGAAATGTGGGATATAGAAATTCTAAATGGAGAAGATGACTATGTAGAATACGAGATACCTTTCAGAAATATAAAAAGCATCGTACCAAAGAATAGATCCTACTCAATGATATATCTACGTAATGGCGAAGAACTTCTTCTTGGCGACAGCCAAGATGTATCTGATGATAATGACGGAGTCATGATTATCAATAATCAAAGCGACGATGCAGTGATCATAGATTGGGATGATATCGATAAGATCACTTTCAAGTAAGGATCTATCACAATCGAAAGTCAAAAAACTTATCACACAAAACGCGTCAACACCATGCTAAGCACCTATGGCAGAAAGATCACTTTGACCTTAGGTGTTGTTTTGGTAGCTTTAGTCATATGTGTACTGCTCACTCGCAATCCAGAAAGCAATGAAGTACAAAGCCTGACTTTCTTACTTGTAGCACTCGGTTTCTTACTGATCTACGCGAGTAACTACATAATAAATAAACTTCTTGACCGATCACTGCCATGGGCGAAGCATAAGATAGGCCGTTTCTTCATCCAAGTCATTCTTGGTCTTTTAGCATCTCTAGCTATAGTCAATTCTTTATACATATTCCTCAAAGATCTATATACGGACAGCCCTCCAGATGCTGAACAACTTATACTTGTAAATGCGTATGGAGCTGCTATTATAATTCCAACCATAGCCATCTACTTAGGTGTCAAATTTCTAAAGGCGTGGACCAGTTCACAATTAGAAACAGAAAGACTACTTAAAGAGAACGCTCGCGGGCAAATGATGTCACTGAGAAATCACCTTGATCCTCACTTTCTCTTTAACAACCTCAATATACTTTCTTCGCTAATTGATCATGATGTCGCTTTGTCAAAGACCTATCTTGAAAAATTCGCAGAAGTATATCGCACTATTCTAAAAGCAGAGCTCTCAGATCTAATCACGCTGCGCAAGGAGATGGAGCTAATAGATGCATATGTATATCTCATTAAAATAAGATGGCGCGACGCCCTTGATATAAAGATTAATATACCTGATGTTGATCTGAACAAGGCCATCCCTCCCCTATCAGGACAGATGCTCATCGAAAACGTTATCAAGCATAATGTCATCTCCACTTCTTCACCGATGAAGATAGAGATCTCATCAGCAGATGGCTTCCTAACTATATCGAATAGCCATAAGCCCAAGCAGTATCAAGACGGTCATAAATCAGGAACTGGGCTGCTCAACATTCAAAATAGATACGCATACTTTACAGACAGAAAGATCCGAATAGATAACCACCCAGAAGTGTTCTTAGTCGCACTTCCATTACTCGAAATAGAAGAATAAAGTATTATGAAAGTTATAATCATAGAAGATGAATATTATGCAGCAGAAAAGCTAAAGAAAGAGCTTCTGGAAATCGATAGTACTATAGAAGTAATCACAGTGTTAGACTCATGCGAACAGTGTATTGAATTTTTCAAATCACCACCTGAGCATGATCTTATCTTTAGTGATATCCATCTGGCAGATGGCATCTGTTTCAATATTTTTGGAGAGATTAAAATTGAAAAACCGATCATCTTTACAACAGCCTATGACAAGTATGCCTTGCAAGCTTTCGAGGCTAATGGGATAGACTATCTACTAAAGCCGATACAGAAAGAAAGATTGACGCAAGCCTTAGATAAGTACAAGTCTCTTAACCAGACAGCTCATCAGCCACAGATATATAATGAAATAAAAGCCATCATGTCTGAGACACAGCGCGAGTACAAATCTCGGTTCCTTTGCAAACTGGGTAACAAGATAAAGTCGATACCGGTCGAAAGTATAAAGTACTTCTACAGCAAAGATAAGATGACATTTATCGTAGATGATCAACAGGCACGATATCCTGTCAATCACACTTTGGATGAGATAGATGCCATGATGAACCCTTCAACATTTTTCAGACTGAACCGGCAGTACATCACACACTTCAAAGCCATACATGAGATCCATCCTTACTTCAAGGGTAGACTTAAGATAAAGCTGCTTCCACAACACGATGAAGACATAGTTGTAAGTACAGAAAGGTCTCCTCTGATGAAATCTTGGCTGGACAGATAGTCACAAAAATTAGGATAATTATAAAATGAATACCGCTTCAGCCCAACTTTATACCACTTCAGAAGCTAAAGCCATAAAATGAAAGTTTAAGAGTCCATATTTGAGTCATCGAACATTATAAAAGTGATCGATTATTACTTACTGAAAAACACCTTTAAGATGACTCGTAAATTCATTGCACTTTTAGTGACCGCATTGCTCAACGGAGCCTACTTCAACAACTTAGATTTAATCCCAACTACCGATAGTGACATCTATATCTACGGCAAAGTATATACCGAAGATGATGAAGTATACGAAGGACAAATCAGATGGGGCAAAGAAGAAGCCTTCTGGTTTGATCACTTCAATAGCTCTAAACCAGAAAACGAAAACTTAGAATATCTAAGTAAAAAAGAAAGAAACCAATTAGATGGAGAGCGAAATGAAATTCGATCACTTTTTAATTGGGATATAAACTGGAACAACGGCTGGAACAACGATCATACACATCAGTTCTCATGTGAGTTTGGCAACATCAAATCAATGGAGATCGGTCGCAAAGGTCGAGTCTCATTAGAACTCAAAAATGGCGAAATCCTTCGCCTGAAAGGAGGATCAAACGACATAGGCGCCACAGTTCAAGTATCAGATCAAGAACTTGGTCATATCAAGTTAGACTGGGATAGAATCGAAAGAGTAGAATTCATGCATCCTAAGTCTTCGTATCAAAGTCACTATGGCACTCCTCTTTATGGTACTGTTGAAACGGAGTCAGGTGAGACCTTCACTGGGTATGTACAATGGGATCATGATGAGCGACTCGCAAATGATGAGCTTAATGGTAAAAATAGAGATGGTGAGTTAGATTTAGAATTTGGAAATATATCTAAAATCGAAAGCTCACGAAGAGGTGCCCGAGTGACAATGTACTCAGGGAGAGAATTTGAACTATGGGGCACTAATGATGTAGATGATGACAATAGAGGTATCATCGTCAATATTCCAGGTATGGGAAGGGTTGATATACCTTGGGATGAATTTGATCAAGTAACCTTTTCTGACGCTAAGTCAGGTGTCATCAGCTATGACGACTTTGATGGATTCAGCGAACTATCTGGCTCTGTAGTTACTGAAGGTGGATCTAAGCATAGCGGACGTATCGTCTATGATCTCGATGAAGCATACCAGTTTGAGATGCTTAATGGAAGTAACAGTGACATAGAATACTTCATACCATTTCAGTATATCAAAGAAATCATTCCTTCAGGGAGAGACCAGACAATGGTAGTCTTAAAATCAGGTCAAAAGATAGAATTAGAAGATAGTGTTGATGTCAGTGAAGACCATGATGGCATACTCGTCTTTGGCGACGACAGAGATCCTGATTATATAGAATGGCGTGATGTAGAGAGAATAGAATTTTAAAAATACGGCTCTACAGATCCGCATCAAACAAAGGCTGCATCAACCATTAAAAAAACAAAGAGACACCGAAACGAATACAACCAATAAATAGTAGTGAAAGCCTTTTTATAAGAAGATCTCTGGTAACGACTTGAGATCTTCTTTTTTATAGAGAGGCGAAAAAATTATTGTTACAACAATGAATGGCTTATAAAAAAAGAAAGAGACCCAACACAAGTGCCGGTCCCCCCTCTCCGATTCTTGTAAACAAGAATCTCAACGTACCTATCTTTATGCCTTTCGGCCTCCTTTCAGTTTCTTTTGAAGTTTCTTCAATTCATTCAACTTTCCTTTTGCTAACAAATCTGACTGCTTTGGCCATGAAGTAGGATCATGCATCAGATATCTCTTACCAGCTAATGTTAGTATGGACTTAATATCGGCTGCTTTTGTAGCAGCTAATTCTTCAAAACTTCCTATCCCAGCCTCACTAAGCAATTGGGATATCTTAGGACCTATACCTTCTACCTTCGTAAAGTCACAGAAAGGTAAAGACTTACTTTTACTTTGTAAAGCGCTTTTAGTCACTTTTTTCAATTCCTTTTTCGGTGGCACGTCGAGAATCACGACACAATTGTCTACAGTGTCGCACGGAGATGGCTTATAGGCATCTGCGATACCATCATTTATCCAGTAGGACTGTCCTATCAAATATCTATACTCATAAGTCTTACCTGCTTCAAGCTCTTCAGTCACTTTATAAAGACCATTTTTAGATACTAGGCTGGGAGCCTTATCCCAATTCCAATTATTGAAATCTCCAAGCAATCTGACTTCTTGATTATCTGGGTTACTTTCCTTTGGAATTTCAAAAGTGACTTTAAAACTGTTACGAGACTTTACGAATGACTTTGATAAGGACATTTTTCTGTATTTTTTTTGATAAAAGAATTAGATCAAATTTTCTTTCGACATAAAGCTATACCCTTTGTAGAAATTAAGTACTTCTTAAAGAGTGCATAATGTTACCTCCAACGCCCAGGCCTAAACGATCTTAAAAAACAATATTTCAGTGTAGCTAAAAATCCGATAATAGCTTTTGTGCGCTACTGATTTTGAGTATAAAATTCTGTATATCTCAGCTAAGTGTCAATAAAAAATTCGTAAATATTGATGTTCAACTAACCGCTGTGGAATCGATATTCTGATAATTAGGACTAATCAAAAGACAAATTTGTAAAACAAGTTCATTACTACCCGCAGCGATCAATTATGAAATCATCATGGCGATAAGCTCTTTGGTCATTTTGGATGCTAATGCTGCTGTCATTCCTACGACGTCATTAACGGGGTTAAATTCTACAACATCGGCACCAAGAAGAGGCGCTTTTATACTATGCAATAATGCTATCACCTCCCTCGGAGTAAGTCCGCCACTCTCTTGATGAGACACCCCAGGAGCAAATGCAGGATCGAATGCATCGATATCCAAAGAGATATAAAGTGGATTCTGAAATGAAGGCAGAGATGAAAGATTAAAATCTTTCATCTGGATAATTTCTACATTATATCGCTGCGCTTGTTCTCTCTGATGTGGAGTAAGTGTTCTAATACCAACCTGCACTAAGCGACCGACCAAACCATCTTCCATAATACGTGCAAATGGACAAGCATGAGAATTCCTATCTCCTTCGAAAGAATCATAGAGATCGGCATGAGCATCGATATGCAAAAGATCTAATCTCTTACCCTTGTGCACTTCCGTGAACGCCTTTAGCACTGGATAGCTGATAGAGTGATCTCCTCCGAACGTCAATAAACGATCTCCAGCATTTAGGTTTTTTTTTGTGATCTGATAAATGTCATCGTATTCGACAATCTCCGAATCACCCATGTCAATGATCGAATCCTTAGTCACTGCTATACCCAATTCAGAATATGAATTATAAGCATCAGACCACAACCGTTCTCTAATCAATTGAGGTGCTTGTGCAGGTCCTCTCATAAAAGAGGACTTCTCATCATAGCAGATACCTTGAACAACTACTTTCTTTGACATATCAGCTACGTAGCTTATTTCTGACTCAATCCAGCCTGATCTAAAATTATAAAATGATCATCCATGACATTACCTAGATAAACTTTCCCATTGTAAGGAATGGCTGTTGTCGAAGCTGACATATCCTTTCCATCACTTTCAAAAACAGAAGAGACTTTATAATCAGTTTTGCTATTGTAATCTATGGTGATGATCTCAGATGGAGAATAAGGAGCACTTCCTGCAAAGTAAGAGGAAGAAGCTAATAAAACTGGATGACTACCTATCCAGATCTTGCCAGAAGGATCTAACTCGATATTGTCTACGCCACTATTACAATCTATATCAGTCTGAAAGTCGAGCGATCCATCACTATTCATATCATATGCCTT
>CALHUZ010000385.1 GCA_938039305.1 uncultured Saprospiraceae bacterium | reverse complement strand
GAATACCAATATGTGGGTCAATACTCGAGGCTGTACAACTTCCTTATTGATCTTTATTCTAATCATAGCTCTTGGGTGCAAGATGCGCTTGAATTCTAACTTTGTGTTACGCATAAATACCAAGTGTCTGATGAGCTTAATGCCACCACTTGTGGATCCTGCACAAGCACCGCAGAAGAGTAGAATAAAAAAGCATACACTTAAGCCATCGCTCCAGCTCATATAATCATAGGTGACATATCCTGTAGTTGTCATCAATGAGATTACTGAAAAAGCCATAGCACGAAATCGCTCTTCCGCAGCCATATCAACAACTCCAGCCAATACGATAGATCCCAAGATCACACTAATCAAGATCAAGATCATGTACATACGAAACTCATCGTTATTATATACCTTCTTAAACTTCCCGGTGATACCAAAGTAGATGACAGCAAAGTTGGTCCCAGCAAGTATCATAAAACCCATGATGGTGTACTGTATCAAAGGGCTTGTGAAGTAGGCTATGCTGTTATTCTTGGTACTGAAGCCCCCAGTAGACATGGTGGTCAGTGCATGATTGATAGCATCGAACCATCCCATCCCTTCGACCATAAGGATGATGAAAAGCAATGCTGTAAATCCCACGTAAACAAACCATAAAGTACGTGCTGTGTCTTTTATTCTCGGATGAATTTTATCCGATGTAGGCCCAGGTGCTTCAGCTACGAATAGTTCAATCCCTGCTATACCTAAAAGTGGGAAAAGAGCGATTGTGAGAACGATGATACCCATACCACCCAACCACTGAGTAAGACTTCTCCAGAATAAAATAGACGGAGCTACCCCTTCAATATCTTCGAGAATCGTAGCACCTGTAGTGGAGAAACCAGAGATACTTTCGAAAAATGCATCATGGACTGAGTCTATGCTGTGACTGAACAAATATGGAAGCATGCAAAGTATAGAGACAACAAGCCAGCTGAGCACTACGATGAGATATCCTTCACGCTTATTGATGGAAGCAGAACTTTTAAATTTATATAACCAAGAAAGCCCTCCGATAAGAATGGATATACCACCTGAGTAGAGAAAGGTTAGGGATTGGCCATCCTCCGTTACTAAACTGATTGGGATACATAGAAACATCACAAGACCAACAAGGACTACTAGTGCACCGAGGACATTTGAGATAGGCTGAAAGTTGATAAACATCAGATGTTATGTTGCGGCATCACTTAAATAATCGATCTACGATACCGATGGATTCATCAGTGGCTAATACTATGACTTTGTCATCTACGGCCATATGAAAGTCGGCACCTGGGATGATGCTTTTATTATCTCTGATGACGGCCGCTATCATAGAGTTCGCTGGTAGCGGAAGATCTTTGAAAGCCTTTTTCGTCAGCTGATTGTTTTTATGAACTCGATATTCTATTACTTCTGCGTCTACTCCGTGTAAAGAAGTGATGGCTTCAACCTTTCCCTTTCTTACAAATCTGAAGATGTTATTAGCTGCTATCAGCTTCTTATTGATAAGTGTGTCGACTCCTATGTGTTGGGAGATGTGCGTGTAGTCAGTATTATCTACAAGGGCTATCGTTTTGAAGACACCGAGTTTTTCTGCTGTAAGACAGGCTATGATATTAGTCTCTGAGTTATCAGTTAGCGCGATGACGGCATGCATGCGATCGAGGCCTTCCTCCTTGAGTAATTCTATATTACTTGGATCTCCTTTGATGATCAGCGTTTTATCAAGGTTCTCGATTAGGCGTTTACACGTATTTTTATCCTTTTCTACTATGGTTACATTATGGTTCTTCTCAAGGAGTTTTGCACTCTTCATACCGAGTCTTGTGCCTCCGAGGATCATGATGTTTTTGATCTTTTTTAATTCTTTTCCTATAAACTGAAGCAGCGGATTCATTTGATCCGAAGGAGTCAGAAAGTAGACATGATCGAGCGACTGGAGTCTTGTATCATCCGTGGGGATAATCGTTTCTTCATTGTTTCTTAAGACTGCCACTGGCTTAAACTGAAAGTTGTCATTCATAGACATGATCTCCTTGATCGTCTTTCCTATAAGCTTTGATGTATTGTCTAAAGTCACGCCATTCAGAGTGATGCGACCTTCCTCAAATGCAAAGTGATCTGTCACTTCACAGTGCTTTACGAGTCTTTCCACTTCTTGTGCTGCAAGCTCTACTGGCGAGATAAGATGATCTACACCGAGTTCTTTGAAGTTTTCTCTTTGGATTTTAGAAAGGTATTCTGAGTTAGTTACTCGCGCTATCGTCTGACTCGCGCCTATTTTTTTTGCGAGTATACAGCAGATGAGATTTGTCGTTTCATCAGTCGTTAATGCAAGAAATAACTTGGCAGACTCGACGCCTGCTTGATTCAAGACTTGTATAGAAGAAGCATCACCTTTGATAGTATGTACATCAAGATGATTAGCGGCATACTCTAAGACTTCGTCATTCTGATCTATGAGTGTGATGGCCTGTTTTGCTGAGGAAAGCAGTTTGGCAAGATGAAAGCCGACATCACCAGCACCCGCGATAATAATCTTCATATTTGTATGTCTCTTATCTTAGAGCGAGGGTCAAAAGTACACCCTTTTTTCATAGACATAGCAAGAAGATTACTTCCGTAAATAGGCATCATTTTACCTACCTGAAGTCTCTTATTATGTCCGTTCAAGAGGCATTGCAGACTAAAAGCGTATTTATTTATCATCTAATATGTGAAAAAGACATACTTGGCATAAGATGTGATACATATTATATAAATTCGTAATATGTTTGACAAGAAAGTACTCATGGTGTGTCTTGGCAATATATGCCGTTCGCCTCTTGCTCAAGGTATCCTTGAGAAGAAGATCATATTACATGGATTGAACTGGACAGTGGACAGTGCTGGTACCGGAAGATATCATGTTGGTAATCCACCAGATGTCAGGTCCATAGATAAGGCACGAGAATATGGCATAGACATAACGAAGCAGCGTTCTCGGCAGATAGAAGTTTCAGATCTCGATCTTTTTGATGTTATTTTAACAATGGACTCTTCTAATTATCAGAGTGTTATGGGTCTGGCTAAAAACAAATCTCAGCGAGATAAAATAAAGCTCATACTTAATTACGTTTATCCAGGGCAAAACATGGCGGTTCCAGATCCTTACTATGATGATAGCTTTCAGAGGGTCTATGATCTTCTTAATGCAGCATTAGATCAGCTTATCGCCAAAGTGGAAGCCTTTTAGTCAATTTGTCTAAAACAATATTTAATATATCCATGAGAATAGTCATCCTTGTTTTTCTTTGTGCTCTTTCGAGCAGTATCATCGCACAACCATCTAAATCTAACATACATCGCGTTCTTGGAGAAGTGAATCTCTTGAGAAGCCAGGGTTATCAATGTGGCAATCAAAAGATGCCTGCTGTTGGACCCGTTAGGTGGAACTCTGATCTACACAAAGTGTCTAACAAGTATGCCCGCTATATGTCAGCAAACAAACACTTTGACCATGTCTCTAAGAAGGGAGAAGATCTCGGTGATCGACTTGACAATATCAGCTTTGATTGGATCAAGATCGGAGAGAATCTCGGTCATGGCTATAATGACTTTTATGATGTATTTGAGGCATGGAAGGAGAGCCCTTCACATTGTAAGATGTTGATGGATCCTGATATGACTGATATGGGTATGTCAAAGTACAAGACTTATTGGGTGCAAAGTTTTAGCAAAGCACATGCTGATATTGCGTTAGGGGATAATTAACGACCCTCTATGTTTCATTTAGAAACCTACAGTATAGCTATATGTAATGCCTGTCGTTTGAGGCGAATTTCTCCATTAGCCCATATTTTATTTCTCTTGTTATATGATAAATTATAATTATCAGTGAAATTAAAATCTGATAATTACCATCACGACTATGCAATTTAGAGCATATCGAAGCTTACATTTGTTTATCACTTCGGTGAAATCTCCCCCTCTCTATTAATCCCAGTTTAGTTTTTTAAAAGTTAGATAGGCTGATCCCTTACCGGATTGGCTATGGACTATTTGAGTTTCGAAAGGAATCCAAGTATCTATTGTCATTTATCAGAATGAAGATTCTGTTTATTATAATTTATATCCGCTCCCCAACAACGGATATACTGTATTAATCCCTAAAGAAGATTACTCTTCTTCTTTGTTTTATTTATCAAAAAGTGCGACAGCAAAGGCGGTCGTTAGGTTAAGGAACTACTCATTTAATAACCTAAACTTTTTGTCATGCCTATGAGTAAAATCTACTCTTCGCTCAAGTGTTTTGTTGTTATGTTTTTTCTGGGTTGTTCTTTCGCATCGATCGGACAATCACTTACATGTACTGGAGGTGTTAATATCTCGATGGATCAAAATTGTGAAGTCGTGTTGCACTCTGGACTTATACTGAAAGGACCTGATCGCAATTCAAATCCCACAGATTTTTTACTAAGTGTAAAAAATACTGATGGATCTATTCCTACAGATGTTCTCGTCTACGACCTTGCTAATGCTGAATATTCAGATACAATTGGTCGAGAAGGAGAATATTTAAAATTCTTACATCCTGGAGAATATGTTGTTACCGTCATTAGAAAATCCGACGGAACAAGATGCTGGGGTGATCTTCTGATTGAAGATAAGTTACCGCCTTTCACAGATGGAACTTGCCCATGTGCGGCAGATGATCCGACACCGGATCCAAGTTGCCTTTTCAGTTGTGCTTCTGTCAATTTAATCAAAGACAGTGATGTGATAACTGGAAACGGTGGACTTAATCCATCTTTTAAAGACAATTGTGGCAATGTAGTCAGTATCACTTTTCATGATGCTCTGACGTCAGACACCACTTGTGGCGACTGGATCATAACTCGAACATGGAGGTCTTTAGTGCCTGATGCCAATGGCGTCATGACACTTAAAGACATTGACTGTGTTCAGAAGTTTTATTTTCAAAATATCGGTGTTAACGCTATTACTCCCCCAAGTAAAAAAGTGATAGTAACATGTGGCATCGATACAGATCCTGAGTCGCTCCGTAATCATTTCTCCGATACGACATATTATAATAATCCCAACTTAGATACCGCTTTAGTAAGATCATATCCTACATTGAC
>CALHUZ010000384.1 GCA_938039305.1 uncultured Saprospiraceae bacterium | reverse complement strand
AGGAAGATTGTATTTATTTGAAGTGACAGAAGGAAGTGGATTAGATACAAATCCCAATACAGGAGATTATAATAACGATGGTACAGGAATTATAGCTTTAAGAACCCAGTCTCAGTTTACCTTCTTGATTGATGTTTCGAGTCTCGGTTTAACTGAAGGTACGTATCTCAGTGCTACCGCTAGAGATGCAATTGGTAATACTTCAGAATTCAGTAACATCACAGAGATTATTCCTAATTGTGGAACAGCTACGATGAATCCTCATATCATGTATTTTGGAAGAGATTAAAGGTTTCCCTTAGAGGTTAATGTTTTTGAAGTGATTTTTTTCTTGCATAATGCTGAAAAGTGGCTGTGAAAACCTGCTTTGGATAGATTTTTGTCCTTTAATGACTGTTTAAAGTCATTATCCCAGTGATTACTAAGTTGAAAATATGCCATTTAATTCGGTACAATCCGAATTTTGGACATCCGAATGTCTGGAAGCTATGCCTATGCATAGTTTTTAGTGTCTTTGCCTGGGGGACATCCTTCGGTCAAACTATAACACTTTCAAAGACGGCTTCTAATCCTACACCTGACGTTGAGGAAGTATTTAACTATGTTTTGGATCTTTCATGTAGCAGTTCAACTGGCCCATGTCAAGGTGTAGTAATAAGAGATACAATACCACAGTATCTGCAGTTTTTAAACTTTTCAAGCCCGCTCCCTTCGGGTGTAGCGAGTGCCACATATGACATTGTCACTAGAGAAGCTGTAATTACCTTTGACAATAATGTTTCGGCAGGGTCGTCTATTCAACTTAATATACAAGTTCTATTTCCAGATGGGACTCTTGATGGTTCAGTAGCTCTTAACACAGCTTATGCTTCGTCAGTCAATGCTGGTGCAGATGTGAGTAGTGCTTCAGCTACTTCTCAAAATGGTCGTACACCTGGAGATTTTCCCGATGACAAAGGAGGAGGCACGAGACAGGTGACGGGAGGGTATCAGTATTGGCAAATAAAAGTAGGGAATATTGGATTTACGACTATTGATAATTATTCGATCGTAGATACTATCCCAGCCGGTATAACATTGGATCAGATTAGAACTCCAGAATTTGCAAATGTTGACCATACAGGAAGCTTGTATTATCAGAGATCGGATGATCCAGGAGTATGGCACTTATGGAGTGGTGTCAACCTGAATAATAGACAAAACCACTATGTCTCAGGACTTGGTCTACCAGTGGGAGAATATGTTTCTATAGTTCGATTAGATTTGAATACCGTTCCAGGCACTGGAATTTATAATCCCTACATCTATCCTGATGGTTTTAGAAGTGGGTGGACTCTGTATGCCTTTGAGACAGGAGGAAGAGTGATAGGAGATACCTATACTAATTGCGCCTACTACACAGGTACATCTGGAGGTTCACCCATCTCTGATGTAGACTGTCTTACAACAACAATCGAAGAGCCAGAGGATGAAGTTGGTGGAAACGGATATACTATTGGAGATGATGGAAATGAGCAAGAATTATTCTCTATAGAAGACACCATGGATGTCGCTATTGAGTTTTATAGTGAGAGCAATATGGGCTATGATATCGTCGGGGGAGTGATGGCTGTAGTTTTACCTCCAAATGTGAGTTATATACCTAATTCATGGTATTTTGATTGGGGAGAAGACAATGCAGATTTTCAAACTCCCATTGTAGAGACAAGTACACTAGTAGATGGAAGAGAATTAGTTCGATTTGTGTTTGATAGTACCCATAACAACTCCTTTACCATTGAGCCCAACCCTTACTGGGAAGGTTTTAGAATAGTCCTTAGCACTTTCATCAGTCCAGCGGCAATGCAAGGATCATATGATTTAGAGTACTACTATTATGCTGCCCATTCTACACATGACAACTGTAATGTCAACGATGTTGATAATTACCTAGGAGGATACAGCACATATGTTTGTAATGAGAATCAAAGTATTGATATTGTAAGACCTCCTGGATCAGCAGGCTTGGAATCAAGGATGGAAGTGATCGGTACCCTTGATACGGATTATAGTCAATATCCTGAAAGAGCACTCACGGTACCTGGAGGTATTTCGGATTATAAAATAACTATCAAGAATTCCAATGCTACTAGAATCAATAGATTGGTATTTGTCACGGTTTTACCACATATAGGCGATTCTGAGATATTAGACACGGGCACACCGAGGTTTAGCGAGTGGCAACCATCCTTAGCTCAGGCTGTTACATCTCTACCTTCAGGCTTGAGTGTTGAGTATTCTATAGTTTCTAACCCTTGTAGAGATGATCTTGCAGGAAGTAATCCGACGCCATTTCCAACAGGTTGTGCTACAGCTGGGTGGTCTTCGACGCCACCATCAGATATAACTGATGTTACAGCCCTAAGGTTTGATTATGGGAATACGCGATTGAATCAAAATGATTCTTTGGTTGTACAATTTGAAATGAGGTCTCCAGTGGATGCCTTGCCAGATACATCCATAGCTTGGAATTCATTTGCATATTCAGCAAGAAACTTTGATGATAACATTGATTTGCTGCCAGCAGAACCTATTAAAGTAGGCATTGAACTAAGACCTGGAAATACACCTATACTTGGTGATTTTGTATGGGAAGATTTGGAGCCTAACGGACGCCAAGATATTGGAGAAGTTGGAATTGATGGAGTACGAGTAGAGTTATATCATGACGTTAATGCGAATGGAATAGCTGAACCATCAGGGGCTGATACTTTAGAACTATGGACGGTTACATCAGCAGGAGGTAAGTACCTTTTTTCAGATTTTGATTATGGCAGATACTTTTTGGTTTTTAGTGATCTTCCTCCAGGATATAATCCTACTTACCAGGATGCAGTAAATGATACTATTGATTCAGATGGACTCATAACGCCAATCAAATTATTTGACAATACGATTATAGATTATCATCATGATCTTGGATTGTATAACGGTGTCCTACCCGTACTTTATGATATATCTGGAACCGTTTATGAAGATATAAATTATGGAGGTGGGAATGGTCGTGACTACAACACAGCTGATATTTCTGCAGTGAGTTCAGGTTGGGTTTCTGGAGATATAGCAGTGGACAATGTAAGAATAGAACTCTATGATAATTCTGGAGCTTTCGTCGCATTTACGACGACTAATGCCTCAGGTCAATATACATTTTCAGGCATAGGTGCGGGCAACTATTCAGTAAGAGCTGTGAACGGTACGGTGCCTTCTAATCGTGGAAGTAATGCAACTGGCCAAACCATTATTCCATCTCAGACTTATAGGCATACAGGTTCAGTCGCTGTCGCAAATGAAGTGGGTGGATTCAACCCAAGTCTCGTAGATGCAGTTGCCAATACCACAAGTGCGAACATCTCAACTCTTTATACAGGATCAACAACTGTTCAGTCATTATCTAATGTAATAATTGGCAGCAGTGATATTGTAGGTGTTGACTTCGGCTTTAACTTCGATGTGATTGTAAATGTCAATGAGAATGGGCAAGGCTCTTTGAATCAATTTGTGCTGAACAGTAATGAATTGGACAATACAAATCTCGATCAAGAAGATAGTCCAGTTGGAGGTGTCAGCTTTGCAAAAGATCCTGAATGGGAGACATCTATATTTATGATTCCCGGAGCAGGTGTTCATTCGATATCATTTGGCAATGCCATAGAACCCATAGACGATAGTAAAACCCATTTGACTGGATATACCCAACAAGGATCTGCAGTAGGCAGTAACTCTGGAAGAACCATTACAGTAGAGTTGGATGGTCAGTCGGGCCTTAATGATGGTGTAGGTATTGCAGCAGATAGTGTCCATGTTTCAGGAATGGCTATTAGGTCTTTTTTATTTAACATAGACGCCACTTTGGCAGCAGTCGAAGGCATTTTTATCTGGGGTAATTATATCGGTTTGGAAGCAGACGGATTGACCGTTGATGCTTCCAATATTGGAACTGGAGTATACTTTAGAAATATTGCGAATTCATTTATCGGTACTAAT
The DNA here is from genome assembly GCA_938039305.1 of uncultured Saprospiraceae bacterium. Lineage (GTDB taxonomy): Bacteria > Bacteroidota > Bacteroidia > Chitinophagales > Saprospiraceae > JAJRXG01. The sequence goes on along the minus strand of CALHUZ010000384.1, from coordinate 1,309 downwards.
GGAGATGCTATCAATGATGCTAATGAAGGAAACGTAGTAGCTGACTCATATGATGGCTTGTATATAAGACAATCTTCATCGATCAACATTGCCGGTAATATTGTTGGAATGGATAAAACTGGAAATGTAGATCTTGGCAGTCGCTACAATGGTATATATCTTTTGAGTAGTACAGGAGGCAGTATAGTAGGATTCAATGATGCAGCTATAAATACTAACGTGACTGATTTTAGAAACTATCTTTCTGGAGGTGGAAATGACGGAATTAGAATTGTAGATTCTGATGACAACACTATAGCTGGAAACTACATGGGAACGAATATCAGTGCTACCGCAGCGATTCCAAATGACAACTATGGTGTTCAATTACAAGGAACCTCAAGCAATAACATAATTGGAACAAATTCTAATGGTGACGATGATATTTTAGAACGTAATATCATTTCTGGAAATGGATCAGGAATAAGATTCTTAGGTGGTGGGACTGGAGATAATAATGTTATTGCTGGAAATTGGATAGGAACAGATATTACAGGCCTCAGCCCTATAGCTAACGGTCATGGTTTGTCAATGAACGGCGCCTATACTAATACTGTAATTGGAACGAACGGTGACAATGTAAGTGATGCTATAGAAGGTAATGTTATATCTGGAAACAACAATGATGGAATTAGAGTATCAGATATGATCGAGATGACCGTAGCAGGCAATAAAATTGGAGTCGGCGTTGATGGAACTACACCTATGGGCAATGGTCAGCGCGGTGTGCTTCTCGCAACTTCTTCCTCAAATATTGTCATAGGATATGAAAGTACAATGCTCAATTCTGATGAACTCATAGTTGGTAATGTGATAAGATATAATAGTGATTCTGGAGTGGCCGTGTCAGGAACAGGCACCCAGAATAGAATCAGCAGAAATCAGATCGCTGACAACGGGACATTAGGTATCGATTTAGGCTATGATTCTGTCACTTCCAATGATAATGGCGATGGGGACACAGGACCTAATGATCTAATTAATTACCCAGTACTGACATCCGTTATATTGCTCAACGATAATCTACTTGTAAGAGGTTTCGCTCCAGCAGGTTCAACTTTAGAATTTTTCATAGCTGATACTGGACCGAGTCCAAGTCCTCTTCCTGCTGGTTATACCGCTTCATTTGGAGAAGGTAGATTGTATCTCTTTGAGGTAACTGAAGGAAGTGCCTTAGATACTAATACTAATATTGGAGATTATAATAATGATGGGACGGGTGTTATAACCACAAGGACACAGTCTCAGTTTAGTTTCTTGGTTGATGTGA
>CALHUZ010000383.1 GCA_938039305.1 uncultured Saprospiraceae bacterium | reverse complement strand
AAATCTATTTGTTCAAAACAAAAAGAGCACAACTTTACAGTTGTACTCTTTGGTTTTCGTACTGAATTGATATTCTTCTTTGCTACATATATATATGCCCTTGTATGCCATGTTGATCAAGCAAGTCGCTTATATAGTAATGGGCGTCTTGGGTCGATTCAAAGTTGCCGATTAAGACTCGATATACCACATTGCCTCCTTTGTAGTCATGCAGTATGATAACAGGTTCTTCTATTTTACTACTTACACGTTTGTAAAAAGCCAAAGTCTTATCATATGAATCATACATGCCAAGTTGAACCTTGTATGTGGCAGCTTGAGGCGTAAATGCACTACTTTTAGATACCTTTTTTGGGGCTGCTGCTTTCGGAGATACGTTAGCAGGTTTGACGACGGGCTTAAAAGAAGCTAAGTTCTTTTCGAGCATGGTCACCATATGAGTAGGGGATAGTGTTTCTTCTATCCTTTCTATGACCTTTCCATCACTATTAAAGATAATGAATGTCGGCAACACTTTAACACCAAAGTGTTCTTTCAAAGCATAGCCGTCGAAGTCGTCGATATTAATTTTTAGAGGGATAAATTTCTCATTAAGAATGCTGCTTACTTTTTCATCCTTAAAGGTTGTTGTTTCCATGAACCGACAAGGCGCACACCATGAAGCATAGAAATCAAGTAGGAGCATCTTTCCTTCACGTTGCGCTCTATTACGCGCTTCTTCGAAGTTAGATTCGATAAATTTAGTAGAACTAAAGGCGCTTAAAGATGTCATTAGACATAGGGCGCAAGCTATTAACCTGTTCATTCTCATGGGTTGTGTTCTTAACAGTTTATAAAATGCCGACATATATAGTCGACTCTCGTGGTTCGACTTACGTATTACAATTTTAATGCCAACGTAATCTCTACCATTTGGGGTAACCGTATTAATGCACAAGTCAAAAACAATTTTTTGATACCTTTGGCGAGCTTTAAAAGCGCTATATGAATCAAGCTATTATCACTGCCGTCAGTGGCTACGTCCCAGAGGAGATTTTGTCCAATCAAGATCTTGAGAAAATGATGGAGACAAATGACGAATGGATTACTTCAAGAACTGGTATAAAAGAGAGAAGAGTAATGCCTGAAGGTCAGGCGGTTACTCATATAGGTATACAAACTGTTAAGGATATTCTTGCCAAATCAAATACGGACCCGGCGTCGATAGATTTGGTCATTTGTGCTACATGTACTGGAGATTATAGTTTGCCAGATTGTGCTAACTCTATCTGTTATCAATCTGGCTTATCTAAGGCATTTGGCTTTGATGTGAATGCCGCCTGTAGTGGTTTTGTCTTTTCTTTACATACTGCAGCTCAGTTTATAAAAACAGGTGCCTACAAGAAGATAATAGTTATAGGAGCTGAGAAGTTGACCTCCTTCATGAACTACGAAGATCGAACGACTAGTATTATTTTTGGAGATGGCGGAGGTGGTGTCTTGTTAGAAGCAGCTGAAATGGAAGGTTATGGAGTCATCGATGCAGAATTAGCTGGAGATGGTTCAGGAAAAGATATGTTGAGAATTGATGCAGGAGGTAGTCTTAATCCCCTCACTCCTGAGAATATAGGTGAACGAAGACATTATGTCTCTCAGGATGGCAAAAAGATATTTAAGCGAGCAGTTTCAGGGATGTCAACATCTATGAGTGCTGTTATGAAACGAAATGGCTTAGTGAATGATGATCTTGCTTGGGTTGTTCCACATCAGGCAAATCTGCGGATTATTTCTTCAGTAGCTAATCAACTTGATTTTCCTATGGATCGAGTGATGGTAAATATTGAGAAATATGGAAATACTTCAGCAGGTACTATCCCATTATGTCTATGGGAATATGAGAGTCAGCTCAAAAAAGGTGATAATGTGATGTTAACTGCTTTTGGCGGTGGATTTACATGGGGATCACTTTATCTGAAATGGGCCTATTAATGTGAATCGAAATGAGTAAATTAAGAATTAGAAGAAGTATAATCTGATATGGCAAATACAAGTGAAATTAAAAATGGACTGTGCATAGAGCATAGTAATGACATCTACTCTGTAGTTGAGTTTATGCATGTAAAACCAGGAAAAGGACCAGCGTTCGTAAGAACTAAGCTCAAAAGTCTTACTAATGGAAAGGTAGTAGACAACACTTGGCCATCAAGTCATAAGATAACAATCGTAAGAATCGAAAGGAAGATCTTTCAGTACTTATATAAAGATGATATGGGGTACAACTTCATGGATATGGAGACTTTTGACCAAATCAGCCTTGATGAGAAGATTCTTGATTGTCCACAATTCTTAAAAGAAAGTATGGAGATCGATATTCTCTACCATGCTGAAAAGAATATCCCACTTACTACAGAGATGCCACAGTTTGTCACTATGGAAGTAACATATACGGAGCCAGGTGAAAGAGGTAATACAGCGAATAACGTAACTAAGCCTGCGACAGTAGAAAGTGGAGCAGAAATCAAAGTACCCATCTTTATCAATGAAGGAGATAAAGTGAAAATAGACACGAGAACAGGTTCTTATATTGAAAGAGTGAAAGCATAACTATGACAACCAAGGAAATAAAAGAGTTACTCAAACTTGTAAGTGAATTGGATCTTAAAGAGGTTAAGATTAAGAACAAAGAGTTTGAGATCAAGATCAGAACAGAGAAAGATTGTGCAACTCAGGTGATGAGTTCGGGGCCTATGATGGCTCAGATGCCACAGGCAGTTGCTCCAATTCCAGCTGCTCCAGTACCAGTAGCAGCCAGTGCAGCACCAGATGCATCCAAGGAGGAAACTGCAGATGCAGGATATATCGAGATTAAATCGCCAATGGTAGGAACCTTCTACAGGTCTTCATCTCCAGATAAGCCAGCATTCGTTCAAGTAGGCGATAGCTTTACGAAAGGAAGCGTAGTCTGTATTATTGAAGCGATGAAGTTGTTTAATGAAATAGAAAGTGAGGTAAGTGGGAAAATTGTAAAAGTACTTGTTGATGACAGTACTCCCGTAGAATATGACCAAGTCCTATTCTTAGTAGATCCTTCTGCATAAGCTCTTACTTACTAATTCTAAAACCAATCTATGTTCAAGAAAATTCTAATAGCCAATCGAGGCGAGATAGCACTACGTGTCATTAGGACTTGCAAGGAGATGGGCATCAAGACTGTAGCAGTATACTCTACTGCGGATAGAGATGGGCTTCATGTGCGTTTTGCCGATGAAGCGGTTTGTATCGGTCCACCCAGTTCTGCACAATCTTATCTAAGTATTCCTGCTATCATGGCAGCAGTTGAGATTACTAATGCTGATGCAGTGCATCCTGGATATGGTTTTCTTGCAGAGAATGCTGATTTCGCAGAAATTTGTGAAGAATACAACATCAAGTTCATAGGCCCCTCAGCTAACATGATTAGAGGCATGGGTGACAAAGTCACGGCTAAAGAAACTATGATTAAAGCTGGTGTTCCTGTAGTTCCAGGATCAGACGGTTTAGTTAAAGACATCGCTCAAGGAAAAAAGATTTCAGCTGACATCGGTTATCCAGTTATTATAAAAGCCACTGCAGGTGGTGGAGGTAAAGGGATGCGTATTGTAGAGCACGAAGAAGAGTTTGAAAGCCAGTGGAATAACGCTCGAAACGAGGCCAGTGCCTCCTTTGGAAACGCTGGTGTATATATTGAAAAGTTTGTTGTAGAACCGCGTCATATTGAGATTCAGATAGTTGGAGATCAACATGGAAATGTGGTGCATCTCTCAGAAAGAGATTGTTCTATTCAGCGAAGACACCAGAAGCTGGTAGAAGAAGCTCCATCACCATTCATGACGAAAGATCTTCGGAAGAGAATGGGCACAGCAGCGATCGAAGCTGGTAAGTGCATTAATTATGAAGGGGTAGGAACAGTAGAGTTTCTCGTTGACAAGAATCGAGACTTCTACTTCATGGAGATGAATACTCGGATCCAAGTAGAGCATCCAGTTACTGAAGAGGTAATTGATAGAGATCTTATAAAAGAACAAATTAAGGTTGCGGCTGGGCACAAACTTGGTGGTAAGAATTATACTCCTACGATGCATTGTATAGAATGCAGAATCAATGCTGAAGATCCTTACAATGATTTCAGACCATCTCCAGGGTTGATTGAGCATTTTCACAGTCCTAAAGGGCATGGAGTGCGCGTAGATACTCATGCTTTTGCGGGATATACTGTACCTCCTTACTATGACAGCATGATTGCTAAGCTAATCTGTAAAGCTCAGACGCGCGAAGAGTGCATCACCAAGATGGAGCGAGCATTGGGTGAGTTTGTTGTAGAGGGTATAAAGACGACGATTCCGTTTCATATTCAGTTGATGAAGAACCAGGATTTCAGAGATGGAAATTTCAATACTGGCTTTATGAACACTTTTGAATTAGAGTAAACGAGACAGATTATGTCTCCTTTCTTTAAGCTCTTAAGTTCTGTCTGGCGATACAAGGTCTACACTTGTTTAGGTATCTTTTTTCATATACTTACGGCGTTACTGACAGTCATAAGTATTCCTCTGGTTATTCCTTTTTTTCAAATTCTATTTGGAGTTAGTCCTTCAAATTATAAAGCCCCATCGAGCATCTGGGATCTTGAAAATGCCTTGAACTATGGCTTCTCAAGATTGATCGCTATGACAGATCACTTTGTTGCACTTTGGATTATTTGCATTACTGTTGTCGTAGTCTTCTTTTTGAAAAACTTATGCCGATTTTTAATAAGCTTCTTCATGGTCCATGTAAGGAACGGACTACTTCGTGATCTTAGAAAATCTATTTGGCTGTCATATGAATCTATGAGTTTGACCAAAAGATATCACCACCAGCAGGGGTATCTTATGTCCTTAATCACTAACGATCTTTCTGAAGTCGATCATGGGATTCTAAAAGTGTTTGAGATGTTATTTAAGACGCCACTTGTGATATTGGGCAGTCTTATTTTTATGCTATTTCTGAATGCTCAACTTACATTAATAGCATTTGCTTTAATTCTATTTACATTAATAGTCATTGGTGGTGTTAGTAGAGTGCTGAAGAGTGCATCATTAGAAGCTCAAGAAACCTTGTCATCTTTAACAGTCGTAACTGATCAGTATTTATCTGGAACTAAGATTATAAGAACCCATCATGCAGATGGATATTTTAAAAGAAAGTTTAATGAATTCAATGAGCGCTATTTTAAGATCTCTGATAGGATCTTGAGACGGCGAGATTTAGCTTCTCCTTTGGCAGAATTCTTAGGAGTCGTAACTATTGTTGTGCTGTTGTATTTCGGCACACATGCAGTCTTCAATGATGAGATGGAGCCAGCGACTTTTTTCGCTTTCATCTTTGCATTTTATAATATTATCGATCCAGCAAAAAGCTTTGCAAGAGAGTATGCTAATGTTCAAAAAGGAATGGCGGCCTTAGATCGCATCACATTGTTTAATGAAGATGTAAGTAAGGATAAAAGCTATTTTGTAGGCAGTAAGACAGCTCAATTTGCTTCAAGTTTAAAAGCTGAAGAGATATCATTTTCCTACGATCAGAAAGAAGACGTGCTTTCCGATGTTTCGATAGAGATTAAGCCAGGTGATCGGATAGGCCTTGTAGGTACAAGCGGTACAGGAAAAACGACTTTGATAGATGTAATATTGGGCTTCTTTATTAATCAAAATGGGCGGCTACTTTTGGATGGTCAGCCGATATCTGAATATAAGGAAGACTCTTATCGAGATCTCTTTGGATTGATAAGCCAGAGGACGCACCTATTTCACGGAAGTATAAAAGACAATATCGTCTTAGACAAAGCTTATGATGACATCCTGCTTGATGAAGTCATCAAGCAAGTGGGTTTAGATGCCGCCTTCGTTGATAAAGCAGTTGGAGATCAAAATACGATGATAAGTGGAGGTGAGGCACAACGTGTTAGCTTAGCTCGACTACTCTACAGGTCTCCCAAAATTAGCCTTCTTGATGAACCCACAGCACAGTTGGATAGTGCAAGTGCAGCTGAGATGATGAATGTAATCATGGAATGTACGAAAGAGAAAACGGTCATCATGATATCTCATCAAATCCCTCTTCTAAAGGATATGGATGAAATATGGGTGCTTAATAATGGGAAGATCGTCGACAAAGGGCAATATGATAGCCTATATGATCGTAATGTTCACTTTAGGCATCTGGTTGAAGGAACTTCTGATCTGGATATGGGTTAATGATGTCATAAAGTAACAGTTCATCGATATAGAATCTTGTATTTTTGTCTGAGCCAATGAAGCATATCTTATTTTCTTTTCTATTCATAACTGGTATGACCCTATCTGCTCAGATGGGACCATGTATGATAGAAGGAGGAGGTGGAGCGCGAGACATGTT
>CALHUZ010000382.1 GCA_938039305.1 uncultured Saprospiraceae bacterium | reverse complement strand
CAGTAGGGATTTCATAATGGTTAAGGCTATTTGTTTGTTGAACGATTGTTAGTTTGTATCGTATGTTGAAAGAGTGGCTGCAGATCTGCGATCACTTCTACTCCATCTTCTGGTCGCCAAGCATACATGGAGATATCTATCTTATCAGTTGTCACTTCTATAATTGAAAAGCCATTCTTCTCTGTTTGATCGAGCAATTTTCTAATTTTCATAGACTCTGGAATCACTGCACCTGTTCCTCTGAAAGCACTTGGAAATCCAAATGCGCCTGATCCTAATGGTCCTGTTCCAACGACATGAACGGGATCGTCTCCGAAAGCTATCTCACCACTTTCTTCTATCAAGGCATAACTCAAGTTATGTAGATCCCCTTGCAATACTACTGGGACTCTTTCTGACTGCTTCATATATCCAAGTAAGCGTTGATGCTGCATCCACCATCCTTCTTGCCACAAGTATTTCTTCTTAGGTTCTATCGCTATGGATCCATCTTCTTGAAGTACGTCCGAGTACCATTCGCTCCACTTTCCAGCAGTCCAAGCTATAGGTGATGATGGGATATGCAGCAAGTGCTTCGTATCGTTAGCCACAGTGCGATCTGCTATCCATGATTCAGCATCTCGAGCGATCATAACTGCGGATGTATTCGTAAGTGTCGAGTACCTCTTCGCATCATATAGCAAGCCTTCTAAGAGCGTACCATATCGGATCGTCCCATAGCTGCGATTATAAGAACCACCTTGTCCAGTGAGTGCTGGTGGGCGATTTCGATCTGATAAGAATTCTGGGTAATACATGGACTGAGTTGATATCGCTCCATCAAGCATATATCCCTGTGGCGGAAATGTAACGAGATCCTCACGCGCCTCATCATTTTCTAAAAGATCGTGATCGTCCGTTAGAAAGTAAACTGGTTTAGATCTTAAAAGGCAACCATACAGCTCTGCTATCTGCGCATCAGCAATATTTCTAAATGATTCAAGATTAGTCTTACTGGTCATCGGCTCGTCCAGATCAAGATGACCATAGATGTTGTCAAGGCGCAACTTGACTAACCGTTTTGTAAAAGTGTTGTCAAGAGATTTTCTATCCCAATAGATATGGTCACCGTTAGCGATGACTATGTCAGGATCAAAAGAAAGTCCTCGAGAAAGCAACTGTTGTCTAAAAGCTGTTTTTATAAATATTTCCCTGCCTAGTACTTTGTCTTCGACTCCTCCAGCGCATGTATAGGCGAGTATCGTCACTTTGCTGACGGCACTATCTGGATGCGGATATGTGGCAAGCGGCCAAGCATCAGCCAATCCACTTCCTTCATCATCGACAAGATGTACATCATACTTAGTATCTGGATTTAATTCTGAGGCATGAAAAGACCAATATCTTTTAGAAGGTTCTGATGATCTACCTTTCACGATGATACTATCTGATATCAAAAGCGTAGGCGCATATTCTAGTGACCGATCAAAGGATACTTTGATTAAAAACTCATTATGATTAGCGGAAGGCAGTATATGATTCACTATGCCATTATCCCAATCCTCATAGGTTGGATATTGAGATATATGACAAGCAGGCAAATAAAAATGTCTGACGAATGCGATTAAAATAACAGCTATTAGTAAAAGCAGGAATTTTATAAAAAACCTAATCACGACGAAACTAACTTTCTCTTTCTCCTGCGTCGCCTAACATAAACCAAAAGTGCCACTAAACTAATCCCTATAGCAATGGCAGGTTTCTTTATTTTTCTAATTAGCTTCTGCGTTACTTCTTTCAATGCTTCATAATCCTTTGGCATCTCTATGACACCGTACTTGATCTCATAGTCTTTGTAATCTTGGAGCATTTCCTGATAAAGGTCAGGTTGGAGTTCTGCCAGATCTTTAGTCTCTCCTGGGTCCATAGCCAGATTGAATAATTTCCAGACATCATCACCATACGGCTTTCCAACCCGCGACAATTTATAATCTCCTTTGAAGAGTGCTCGTTGGTTCGCCGCTTCCATTCCTATCGGTTCATCGATCGGATACACTCTTTCTTGTTCATCAGTTAACAATGGTATCAGACTTCGGCCATCCATATCTTCACTATGGCTCACTCCTGCAATATCGAGAATCGTCGGGGTGATATCAGTGATCATCGTTAGTGCAGATTCTTTCTGACCACTTGGGATATTGGGACCAGAGATAATCATAGGTACGCGAAGCCCTCCTTCTCCAGCGTAAAATTTGAAAAAGGCACTCGGTCCAGATGCAGCACTCGCCCACTCTGGGCCTATAAAAGAAAAGGAACGCTTCTCTCCTAAAGTTTCTATATTCCTATTATATCCTGCATATTTAATCCATAAATCCATTCCTGCTATAAGGCTTGGATCGCTGGCCTCTGGACCATTATCTGATGTAATTATAAAAACGGTATTTTCTAATTTGCCTTGAGCATTCAGATATGCCATATATCGACCGATATGAAAATCCATTGCTTCTATCATAGCCGCATTGACTGCCATACTTTTAGATTTAAAAGCTTTGAGCTCATCGGAAAGACTCTCCCACTTTTGTAAAACAGGAAGCATATCGCCAAGTACAGCATCTTGAGGGATCAGCCCAAGTTCTTTCGCTTTCACAAATCTTCTTTGCTTCAATTCATCCCAACCTCCATCATAAACCCCTTCATACTTTTCTATGAATTCTCTCGGCGCTTGCACGGGGATATGGATCGCTTGAAAGGCTAAGTAAGCAAAGAATGGTTGACTGTTCAATTTAGAATCATCCTTGTCATCATCCATGAATCCAATCATCTCATCCACCAAGTGCTCCGAAGAATAAAAGTCATCTGGCAGCTCTGTCGGTACCCCATCTGCAAACCACGGTGGATCACTTTGAGTCGGCAGATATGCTTTCCGTTCCCAGTTGTCAGCGCCAGAAGCCCCCAAAATAAAGGTCCTATCAAATCCTCTCTTACTCGGTAATGTCTCCTCCGTATGCCCTAAGTGCCACTTCCCAGTCATATAAGTCCTATACCCAGCTTGCTTGAGCAAGGTCGCAACTGTCTTCACTTCATTGTTAAGGATACCTTCATAACCCACGGAGTCTGCAAAAGACGGCGGCAAGAACAAAGGAAGATTTGGGACACCGGTTCTATGACTATCAAAACCTGTCATGAGCATAGCCCTCGAAGGTGCGCACATCGGCGAGGCATGAAAATTAGTGAACATCGTACCTCGAGCCGCTAAGCCATCTACATGGGTCGACGTCGCTTCGCCTCCATAAGCGCCAAAATCCATGAGGCCCAAGTCATCGGCCAAGATCAGGACTATGTTAGGCTTAGTTACTTCTTCTTTGTCCGCCTTCGGTTGAATCTGAAAAGAAGAAAAGACAAATAGACCAAGTAAGGCAATTGTTAAGAATCTGAGCTTAGTTATATCCATCGTAGTTCAAGTTCGAATTAATATTACGGAGAATAGTTAGCAGAGAGAAATTATTCAGAAATCTGACTAAAGTTATTATTGCCGAATAAAAAGAACTTATGGCCTCAGGAATAAAAAAGCACCTCAACTTCTTCGTGTTAAGGTGCTTTCAGAAATCTATGACTGATCAGGATATTATTTCCTTAATTCGCGTTTGATGTTTTTAACTTCTTCCTGCAAAGAGAAGATTAGTTCTTGCTGCTCTTGGATCGCTTTAATAGCCAGCACTGTAAAGTTGTCATAATTAATCAGATAGTGATCATCTTCATTACTTGGAGGCACCACCCAATCAGGATCAATTTTTTCAACATCTTGAGCTATAAAACCTATCGTTCTTTGTGATCCTGGTTCATCTGTTTTATAATGATAGGATGTTGCGTTGAGTTTTAAAAGTTTCAATAATACTGAGTTATCGAGCGAAGTTACATTCTTCTTTAATCTGAGATCAGAAGTATTTAAAATGTTCTGAGAATAGATCGTACGCCATCTCAAAGCATTGGTTCCAAGATCTATGTTATTAGAAGTCACTGGCGCCAGGGTAACGAAGGACTCATTTATATTTCCTCTCATCCTAAAGTTAGTATTTCCACTATTGGGGTTAAACACCATTGAACCGAGTTCTGCATTATTGAAAATCATAGTGTGGCTATTTCCTCCGCTTGAAGAATTAGTAACCTTTATCGAAGATGCAGCAATGGCAGTTGAGTTATCCTTCATAAACTGAATCTCAGGGCCAGCAGGGCCATTTCCTATTTCCCTAATTTTAATTGGATCTGAAGAAATTATTCCTTTACCAAAACTAGCCTCCTCAGATACGGAAAGGTCATGCAAGCTCGCCAAGTCATCAACATCCAATTCTTCTGTGTAAATATTACTCCACCGTTTTGAAGCTAAACCAAGGTCTGTAGTATTGTCCAGCCACGGAGCTAAATCAACATAAGAAAAGTTAGCTGCATCATTCATTCTAAAATTAGTCACCCCATCAAGACTGAAGTTAATATCACCGACAACGCTGCGGTTTTCAATTCGCAAATTATGATCATTGCCACCTCCAGTACTATTAGTCACTTTTATTGCTGCCGCTATATTTGTAGTTGAATTATCGTCCATAAACTGGATCTCAGGGCCAGCAGGCCCATTTCCAATTTCACGTAACTTTATCGGGTCTGATGTAATTAAACCTTTTCCAAAATTAGCCTGCTCTGAAACACTTAAGTCATCTAAAGTTGCTAACCCTGTTCTATCTAATTCAATCACCTCGTCACCCCCAGTATCAAATATTGTCAATCCTGATCCTTTCGTCATTAGTAGTGCAGGATCTTCCGATGGGTTTCTAAGTTGTAGTGAATCTCTAAAATAATTCTTCTTATAATTACTCCACAACGCATCCAAGTGACTAGAGTCAATAGAATTCCAAGAACTCCCTAATACAATAGAGTTATATTTAGCTAAAATCCTCATTTTAGTATCGCCCCCATTTGGGTCATTTTCACGACCAATCTGCACTCTAAAAGGATCTTCATCATAATTCCCTTGAACGAATAGCTTTGTTGCAGAGTTAGCTACAACACCTATACCTACATTGTCGGCACCATCAAATGATATACCGTGACTAGTTCTTTCCCAAAAACCTTGTCCTCCTGAAAAGAGCCAAATAGTCCCATTAAATATGGCTAACTCTTTAGAATTTGTATCATAAATAATTTGCCCTTCAATAGGATTGGCAACCGCTTTAACACTTACTTTCGGAATTACGATCCCATCGGAATAGAACTCCGTTTCACTTTGCCCTGATGCAAAGTATGACATCATTAAGCAAAGGCTCACCAATACCCAACTGTAATTTTTCTTCGAATTCATGCTTATTTATTTTTAATTATTAATTAAATAACATCCACATAGACACTGCATCAGCATATTCAATTCCAAATAAATAGAAGTGATATATATGTTGTGAATTGAAATTATTTCACTTCCTCTCCCTCTGAAACAGCTCTATTTTTATAATTATGAATCAAATATCGTGATAGGTATAATCTCAAAACCCATACTAAAGTATGGGTCACTCAGAATACCCATTTATTGGGATGTCGATTGAATCTCATCTATTCAAATGATAATTGATAGCTTTCAAAAGTCGAAGATCAGAGGTCAGAACCGAGAGGTGTGAGAAAAACAGGTTTCAGATAGCAGAGGTCAGACTTCAGAAGTGAGAAGCAAGAAGCAAGAAATCAAATATCAGATTTCAAAGGAGAGTAAACAGAACTTAGTGCCGAGTGTCTGAGACTATATTTAGGATTACTGCTAAATGTTAAGAGCATATTTGTGATATGAGTGTATCACGCAACACCCGTATTTATGACAGTTTTAATCTAAGGACACCTCTGCTTGCCCTTTCTGAAATCTGATATCTATTCTCTCTCATCTTCAATCTAACCTTTTCGACTCTCGGTTCTTAGCTCTCGGCTCTATTCTATACTATGCTATCAGCACACTTCGCACCTCACAATCGTTATACCTTAGTTAGATAAAGCCAACGATATGATCGCACTACTTTTTATAGGCCTCTTTGCTGCTGGGCAGGGATTGTTTCAAGCATTTCTGTTGAATAGTGGTCGAAAGCAGAATTCAAAGGATCAAGTATTACTAAGCATCATACTTATCTTCTTGTCCCTTAGTGTTATCGAATATGCACTTATGTGGACAGGCAATATTGCTTTAGCTCCTCATCTCATCGGTTTCTCAACCGTCGCCCAATTCATATTCTTACCGCTCGCCTACTTTTTCTTTTTAGAAAATAAAGATAGCAGTGCTAAGTTTCATCCGATTCATTTCATTCTATTCTTCGTCGTCTTATTTCAGTTTAGGGAGTTTGTTTTTACATCAGGCATTGATAAGTTGGCTGCTATCCAAGGCATC
>CALHUZ010000381.1 GCA_938039305.1 uncultured Saprospiraceae bacterium | reverse complement strand
TTTCCAAATGAGAGACCCTTTGTCTTTGTCAATTGTTGCTTCTGCAGCCTCCTTCAAGTCTATTTTTATATTGCTATCTTTTGAAACAGGGTATTGATCTTCTATAGTTAGACCAATCGATTCTGACTTATTATTCACAATGTCTAATTTCCAAATGCGAGAGTCGATGCGATTGCTTCCAACAAACTTTCGCTTGGTGTATCCTTTTTGCAAAGTCCTATCTACGTACACATCTCTATCCTGACCAAGTGACAGAACATAGCGATCACTTATATCTCTTTCTTCTCCTATGGTCGTCTGGCCTATAAATCTATTGTCGATATAGATATTGGCCATGCCTTCTATCACTTGCAGTGAAGTCCAGTCTTTAACTGAAGCAGTCAGATACGCATTCTTATCAATTTTTGGAAATACCTTATACTGATAATCAACCGGCACTTCTTCGTTTCTAATCAATATGGATTCTTGCTCTTTCGTAGACTTTAAGTTAATTGGTACTGCGATATCATAGCTGATGGAAGTTTGGGATTTGATAAGAGAGAGAGGTATGGACTCTTGCTTTTTGCTTCGGCTCAACCCTGCATCGGCATATGTCATATCTTGAGAAGCCATACCTCTGATAGCTAAACCCGTCACAACAACTTCATCCAGCATTTCTTCCATCTCAAGTCTTATCCTCAGATTATTAGAATTAATGTAAACGTCTTTAGAATTAAAACCGGTAAAGGAAACTACAAATCGATCCTTGCCTTGAGGCACATAAATTTGAAAAGATCCATCAATATCTGTTATGGTGCCATTGTTCGTTCCTGAGATAATTACATTAGCACCTATCAATGGCTCTCCTGTATCATCCGTCACAACACCTCTTATAAGTCCAGATACAGGACCAGTGCTATAATTATCATAGTCTTCTGTGTAGTAATTATTATAAGTTAAGAAGTATGTACCGACATTAGGCAAACTATAGTTTCGCTTAGGGCGCGCTGTTGAAAGGCTTAACTCAACATCTTCCCAATCATTACCAGTGTTTTGAAAAATATTAGCCTTATACACTAAGTCAAGTGGTGCGCTCAATTCACTGACATACAAGTCATATGTAGGTGTCCATCCAGCATCATTATGAAAGTATGATACTTCTGCTTCAGCGACTCCTCCACTTTCAGAATGAATTTCTAAAAGCAAGGATGCTGTTCCTTTCGAATTGACACTTCCTTCAGTTGCTATCTGTCTATTCAAAGCAGTAAGCGATTTTTTCAATTTCCTAAGTTGCAGTTTATAATTTAAGAGATCTTGCTGAATCACTTTCATGTCTCGAGCGTAGTTAGCACGAAGTAAAGACACTTCATCTGCAGAGAACTTTTCATCGGAACTTGTGAGATCAATATTGGCATCCAAAATACTCGCCTCTCCTTTAGAAACTGACATCATCGTATTGATAAACTCGATGCTATCTTGAATAATTTGCTTTTCATCATCATATGCGCTTACTAACTTTTTTGGATCAACATAATTTCTAATAATTTTCTGCGAACGGATGACATGCCCATCCGAGATATAGACATTAAGCGTAGATTCATCCATATCTATGGGCAAGTCAGAGATATCGATCTTGTTCACTCCTCGCTGAAGGTCTATATCTCCTGATCTGGTGATCGTGACACCTTCTTTATAAATAGTCGCATGAGTAACTTCGAGAGATATTTCCGAAGATTGAGCAATGCAGAAATTATAAAAACAAAGAGATAGAATTATGATCAAGAGTCGCATAGCCAAATAGATTTGATTTCTATATAGACGTATAGGAAGCTATAATTGCATATTTCAAATTGATAAAAAATAAAAAAGGTGACCCACAATTAAGTGAATCACCTTTCTAATTATAATATGTTGAAACCTTAAAAGGCTTACATGTTCTTGATAATCTCATCACCGAACTCTGAGCACTTCAACTTAGTAGCACCCTTCATCAATCTTTCGAAATCATAAGTAACTCTCTTAGACTTGATAGCGCCTTTAAGGCCTTTCTCGATCAATCTTCCAGCTTTCTTCCATCCCATATACTCTAACATCATCACACCAGATAGAATCACAGAACTTGGATTCACCTTGTCTTGTCCAGCATACTTTGGTGCTGTACCGTGTGTTGCTTCAAATACTGCGATACCAGTCTCGTAGTTGATATTTGCCCCTGGAGCGATACCAATACCACCTACAGCTGCTGCAAGTGCATCAGAGATATAATCTCCGTTAAGGTTTAGCGTAGCAATAACATCATACTCCGCAGGTCTCAATAAGATCTGCTGCAAGAAGGCATCTGCGATCACATCTTTCACAATCACCTGTCTCCCTTTGTGATCGATCACCTGCCAAGGTCCTCCATCTAAGTCAGTTGCACCAAACTCTCTCTTTGCGAGATCGTAACCCCACTCCTTGAACTTACCTTCAGTGAACTTCATGATATTACCCTTGTGTACAAGTGTAATAGAGTCCTTCTTATTATCAAGCGCATACTTTATCGCTGCTCTTACCAGACGCTCAGTTCCTTCAACTGATACTGGCTTCACTCCAAGTGAACAAGTGTCCGGGAATCTGATACCCGTCACACCCATCTCATCAATCAAGAAGTTCTTGACCTTTTCGTTCTCTTCTGTACCATGTAGGTATTCGATACCTGCATATATATCCTCTGTGTTCTCTCTGAAGATACACATGTCAACAAGGTTAGGCTTCTTCACTGGACTTGGTACGCCACGGTACCACTTCACAGGACGTACACATGCATAAAGATCTAAGATCTGTCTGATGGCTACGTTAAGTGATCTGAATCCTCCACCTACTGGTGTTGTTAAGGGGCCTTTGATAGAAACAAGGTGCTCTTTGATTGTCTCGGTAGTCGCTTCTGGCAACCACTCACCTGTCTTTTCATTAGCTTTTTCACCGGCATAAACTTCTTTCCAGTGTATTTTTCTTTTGCCTTCGAAGGCTTTCTCTACAGCTGCATCTAAGACCTTTTGTGCAGCAGCCCAGATATCTGGACCGATACCATCTCCCTCTATAAATGGGATGATTGGGTCATTAGGAACCTGAATTTTACCTCTTCTGGAAAGTGTGATTTTTGTGCCTGCCATATTATGATGATATAATTATGAATGAATTTTTTTCTTTAAAAGTCGCGCAAAGGTAAGGATTCGTGTGATTATTGAAAGTTTTGGAATAAAAGACACGCTATTCAGAGGCCAATTATGTGTTAAATATTTGGCATAAACCTTAAAATTTGCTTGATAGATCCTTTGATCTCAGCCAAAACAGTGGGACATAATGCCTAACTTTGTATTAACTATTTTCATAAAGTGAATACAAATCTCGACCCTTCTACTGATGCCTTAACATCTGAGGACAAGCAAATCGAAAAAGCGCTTCGTCCTAAATCACTGGATGACTTCAGTGGTCAACCCAAGATCGTTGAGAACCTACAAGTGTTTATCCAAGCCGCTAAAATGAGAGGCGATGCTTTGGACCATGTACTACTTCATGGACCTCCAGGTCTCGGAAAGACAACACTATCACACATTGTGTCTAATGAACTTGGGTCGACCTTAAAGCTAACCTCAGGACCAGTTCTAGAAAAGCCAGGCGACTTGGCAGGGCTACTGACTAATCTTCAAGAAGGAGATGTGCTCTTTATCGATGAGATACATCGATTGAACAATGTGGTCGAAGAGTATTTGTATTCTGCCATGGAAGACTATAGGATAGATATCATGATTGATTCTGGGCCTAATGCTCAGAGTATACAGCTCAACATAGCTCCATTTACATTGATTGGGGCTACTACTCGGATGGGGCTGTTGACGCCTCCACTTAGAGCGCGATTTGGAATCACATGCCACCTCGATTATTATAATATCGAGACTTTAGAAAAGATCGTCACTCGTAGTGCAGCATTATTAGAAATCGAAATCACTGAAGAAGGTGCCCATGAGATAGCTCGTCGCAGTAGAGGGACACCTCGTATCGCCAATGCTCTCTTAAGACGTGTACGAGACTTTGCTCAGGTTAAGGGAGATGGAATCGTTGACTTAAAGATCTCGAAGTACGCACTGCAGGCGCTTGATGTGGATGAATTAGGTCTGGATGAGATGGACAATCGTATCTTAACGACGATGATTGAAAAGTTCAAGGGAGGCCCAGTTGGATTAGGAACTATAGCAACGGCGGTATCAGAAGAAGCTGGAACTATAGAAGAAGTCTATGAACCATTCTTAATCATGGAAGGATTCATCCAGCGCACACAGCGCGGAAGGATAGCTACTGATAAAGCATATAAGCACCTTAATATCCCTCGCAGTCCAGACGCCGCAAGTTTATTCTAATAGAGTAGGCTTCTAATAAATAAGAGTGAAAATAAAGCTTATTAAGCCTATGCCTGCGCCGTAGGTGTAAAGCTCATAGGTGGAAATTGATTTCCACTACCACCGCCTTTTTTCACTTTGATCTCTCCATGCTGTGCCTCATACTTCTTGACATTGTCAGCAAGTGCACCTAAAAATCTCTTAGCATGCTCTGGAGTAACGATCACTCTAGACTTTACTTTTGCCTTAGGCACATTGGGAAGCATCCTGATAAAGTCCAAGACAAACTCTGAGTGACTGTGTGATATGATCGCAAGGTTGGCATAAATACCATCTGCCATTTCTTCAGGCAATTCTATGTTGATCTGATTCTGTTGTTTCTTAGGTTTCTTCTCTTCTGCCATGATATGTTCTTTCTTCAGTCCTCAATATTAGTACATATAGTACCAATAATTGTTCATTGGCCATCAAAACACACGAAGTGTCGTAATTCGAATCAAAAAATGAAGGTGAAACGCTTATTTAAAGACTATGATGAATTTTATATGTAAATAAATAGCAATATGTTAACACTTAATATCATATGTTTTTACCTTTGCATCACTCAATATAACCACACGACTGTTCGGACCTACTTGGAGAATACAACCTAAATGTATTTATAGAACCAAGACTCTACTCAATGTTAACTAATACATCAATCACGGGCCAAGTGGCTCCACTTTCTTCTATTAGCCTAAGGGCTGAGATTGCACTTCTTCTAATAATTACTATCTTCGGTATTGTCGGATTAAGTTTTTGTATGGGATCATACGATTACTGCAACGAATTCACCGTAAAGACCGACAACCAAGAAATTGAAGTAGCTATTTATGATAGACAAACTGAGACATAGTATAGAGAAGTACGGATTTGGTGTATGTCAATACATCGGCAAGAAGATAGGCGTTCCTTCTTCTGTCGTCCGCAAGTACTTCATATATACATCCTTCATCGGTGTCGGCTCACCTCTTATCATATATCTATTCACCGCTTTCTGGCTTAATATCCGCAGCTACATCAGTAGACAGAGGGATTGGCTATTCGATTAGATTAATCTATCCTAGAGTTACTGAAGTATTATTCTTTGCACGACTTGTTATCGGTCAGCGCCAAATGAAACATACTCTTTAGTTCAATCCTACCCATTAACACTTTGGGCTAATCTCTAATAAAAACTACTGCGTGAAAGCGTATTGGATGATATTAGCACCCATACGCAGTGAAGTAAGTCGCTTGGCCGGAGTATCGTTATGAACTTCTTGATCTTCCCATCCATCACCTAAGTCAGTCTCATAAGAATAGTAAGTAACTAATCTTCCTTCCCAGATCAATCCAAAACCTTGT
>CALHUZ010000380.1 GCA_938039305.1 uncultured Saprospiraceae bacterium | reverse complement strand
GGTTGAAAAATGAAATTCTAATATCTCGTGATACTTAGAAAGTGACTATAACAAATCGGACATTCTTAATAAAAATTCGGCCGTGGAGTTCGATACGGGCTGGACTTTATGTGGTAAACCTTGATCAGGATAAGTCCAATTACAATTAAGAGAAGTCATGAATTTGGTCATAGTCGTGATTCGTTTTTTATATGCAGAAGCAAAGTTATGAAGCACAATTGACCTTTTTTGTCCCCCAAATGGGGGACAAAAAGTGGGATTTGGATGATTCTTGTCCCCCATTTGGGGGACAAGAAGTGATTATGACTTATATTATCTTTGTATATCTAATCAACCAATTATGATACGCATATCCATCATTGAAGATGACCTTACCATCAGGAAAAATGTGATCACATTCATTGGTTTCTTTGATGATCTTGCTCTTTCTTCTGAATCAGGGTCGGTAGAAGAATTTTTAAAGACAGCTTCTAAAGACGTGATTGACCATGACGTCTTACTACTTGATATAGGACTGCCTGGGATGTCCGGATTGGAGGGTATATCTAAGATAAAATCACTTTGTCCAGAACTGGATATCATCATGCTGACTACATATGATGAGGAAGAAAAAATTGTGACTGCTTTACAAGAAGGGGCTTGTTCATATCTATCTAAGAAGACTCCTTTAGAAAAGATCATAGAAGCCATCAGGCTGGTATATGCAGGAGGGTCCTATATGTCTCCGGCGATAGCGCGAAAGTTGGCAGAGTATATGACTCAAGGTAAGAGGCGTACTAAGCGTGAAATGGATCTAAGTCCCAAGCAGATAGAGGTGATAGAGGGATTAGTAGATGGACTAAGTTATAAAGCTTTAGCGGAGCGTTTGGGTATATCTGTATCGACTATAAAGACCCATATCAAGCGCATTTACGAAGCTCTTCATGTGAAGAGTAAGTCTGAAGCTGTCGCCAAATATTTGCAGAAGTAATCAAATTCGAAAGTTGACAAAATTTTGTTACTCAAGCCCTATAAACTTGACAAGGTGGCTTTAGCCCCTTCGGTCTTTTGCGCTTGCATTACAAACAGTCAATGGGCTAAAACTCTAGACAAGGTGGCTTTTGCCCCTTGGTTTATTTCGTAATAAGAGCGAATCATAATGCCTCTATGAAGTCAAAGGGATAACAATGCGTATGCAGAACCCTTCATGATTTTTAAAAGTCACGGTGCCATTTATACGTTTTACACGCATCTTGATATTTTCTAATCCTTGTCCTGTACTTTCTGATTTGTGGTTGCCTATACCATCGTCACTTATGGTTAATGTAATTTCACTTTTTGATTTGTGCAGATTAACTTTCACCCTCTTAGCTTGGGCGTGTTTTATAGTGTTTGTCAGGGCCTCTTTGAAGATTAGGTATAGTTGCTGTCTATGATTAGGTAGGATGACCTCATTTGCTAAGAACCCAGAAGAAGTTATATCATAGTCTAAGTCAGATTGGTCAAGTGTTTTTTCTGTGTGCTCTCTGATTCGATCTACCAAGTTGACATATTGATCTTGCCGAGAATCTATCGCCCATACTGTATCTCGCATGCGATCCATGGCATTTCTTGATATCTGACTGATCTCTTCTATTTGATTTCTTACTTCTCCTGTAGCTTTGTATTTCATTACATCTGCCTGCATAGACAATCCTGAAAGCATCGTGCCTACATCGTCGTGGAGATCACTGGAGATCTTCCTTCTCAATGTTGTCATGGAAAGCTCTTGTTCTTGATCCTTGAGTCGAAGTCGATATCCTAGCCCTAAGGAGAAGATTAGAATTTCAAAGATGATACCCATTTCGGTAAACCAAACTCTTGGAAAGGTAGGTTCTGGAATCACTTGATATATGACAAGGATTGACAAAACTGTATTGGTGAATACACAGGTAAATAACACTAGACTGCCGATCGAAAAGTACATCGCAAGTTTATTTCCAGTTCTGATTAATTGGAAAACACAATAGAGGCCTAACAACAAAATGGTTAGCGGAGGGATGAAGTTGACCCCTAAATGATGCAAGGTGCTAACGTAATACAGTTTTAGAAAGACTGAAAAGGGGATCATTATTAATAAGATAATGAAAACGAGCCTATCTAACCAAGGTAATAACTTCTTTAAGTCGATAAAACTTCTCATGAATGCAAAGTAGAGTACTGCAGAGATCAAGGATATCACTTGAGTCTCCCAGATCATCCGACTGACATATACCAACTCTTTAAAAAATACAACTTGAAGTACTCCAGTTTCTATCATCATGCCGACTGCTACAAAGCCTGTGTAGACGGCATACCAGAAAAATGTTTTGTCTCTTCTAATTATAAATATTAAGAAGTGGTAGATGCTTATGATAAGTAATGAACCTGCAATAAGCCCCTGAATTAAAAAGGTGTTGGACTTTTGTTGAATGGTACTTCGATGCCACTCGGCCTCATTAAAGAGTCTTATCTCAGCTGGGACTTGTTCGAATACTCGGGGATGGTATCTCAATGAAAGAGTGGAAGACCCAGGCGGAAGTTGGATATATTCTTGAGCACTGTTCCCGATGCCAATAAGCACCTTTCCAATCGGCATACTACGTTGACTGAAAGGAAGGAGTGTACCTGTTTTATAAGATTTGTGATTGGCTGTCTTGTTATTGCCAATAATGATATCCACTTCTTGGGCACTCCCCAGATAGAGAATGTTATCAATGGTATCTGTCTGAGGATTAATTATGGTTGATCGGAGCCAAAAAACTTGTTGAGTGGGTAGTACACTGCTTAGATTCCAAGGTCGCCATCCGACTTCAGGGATATCTTCAGAGTCATTAAGGCTTATCTCCCATGAATCATGTAGCAAGGTGTTTTGTGCGCCAATGTTAACACCCCCAATCCCAAAAAGTAGAATGTAGAAAAAGGTGTTTATGATGGAATAACGCATAATGGCAAAATAAATGAAAAAGTAAGTCACTAACTAATTCGCGACTCTTGAGATCGTGTTAAAAAATAAGCA
>CALHUZ010000379.1 GCA_938039305.1 uncultured Saprospiraceae bacterium | reverse complement strand
GCTTGCTTATGATGAGGACGACTTAGAGTATGGCTTAGAATTAGGATATGGCGAAGATGAACTTGGTACACCTGAAGTAGCTTATCTGCTGCAGAATGAACCTAACCCGTTCAAAAGCGAAACTACAATCAGTTTCTTCTTGCCAAAGAAAGGCGAGGCTGATGTTTCTATATTCGATGTCTCAGGTCGATTAGTGCATAGTGTCAATAGAATATTTGATGCCGGCCTAAGTGAAGTGGTCATCAGGAATGCTGACATAGGAGTAAGCGGAGTACTTTACTATAGCCTCAAGTACAATGATGTATTGCTACAACGAAAGATGATCTTAATCGATTAGTACTTTGTCATTTAGATATTAAAAGAGGAAAAAGAAAGAGATTATAAATTAGAAAGCCAGTGAATGAAACATTCACTGGCTTTCTAATTTTATATAGTCAAGGTCATCTGTGGCCTACCACAGATTCTCGGCATATTTATACCCGCTTCCAGTATTTAAAAGTAGAACATGGTCATCATGTTTGATCCAGTTTTCTTCTTTCAATCTTTTTGCTGCATGCCAGACTGCAGCCCCTTCAGGAGATAAGAAGTGGCCTTCCTCTGTAGCGTATTCGGAGAGCGCTGACTTCATATCATCTTCAGACACGGCAAGCGCACATCCGCCACTTTCATATAGCGTTTTCAAAATCAACTTATGACCAAACGCATGTGGGACACGAAGTCCATTAGCTATGGTCTCAGCTGGATGCTCATAAGGCGTAGAACTATGCAACCCAGCTTCAAATGCTTGGACGATAGGGTCACACCCAGTCGTCTGGACTGCTACCATTCGCGTCGGTAGTTCATCGATCCAACCAAGCTCTTTTAATTCTTTAAAGGCCTTCCATATGCCGATGAGGCCTGTGCCACCTCCAGTAGGGTAGATGATCACATCTGGGAGCTTCCAGTTGAGCTGCTCTGCTATCTCATAGCCCATCGTTTTCTTTCCTTCAAGTCTGAAGGGTTCTTTTAGTGTAGTGACATCCCACCATTTGCCATCGGTATTAGCGGCTCTCATAGCTGCTGCACTATCGGAGATGTTGCCTTCGACAACATTGACCGAAGCGCCCATTATCTGACAGTCGAGTTGAAACATCTTCGGTGTCGCTTTCGGCATGAATATATTTGCCTTGAGCGATCCCTTCGCACAGTAAGCACTAAGCGCACTTCCTGCGTTGCCAGCAGTAGGTATCGAGAACTCTTTGATACCGAGTTCATTGGCTTTGCTCACGGCCATACCAAGCCCTCTCGCCTTGAAAGAACCTGTAGGATTGCCACCTTCTTCTTTGAGCGTCAGTTGCTTGAAGTTATATTTCGCTTTAAGCTTTTCCATGCTCATCACAGGAGTGAAGCCCTCGCCAAGAGATATGATGTACTGATCATCCCATAGCGGAAGCATTTCGCGATATCTCCACATGGTATGCGGTCTTCCCTGAAGGATGCCTTTGTTGAGCGGTTGGCTCATGTCATATTGGGCGATAAGCGGCTCGTGGTCTTCAGTACAAAAGGATTGAGGCTTACTGATGTCATAGCTTTTGCCTGACTCATGATTGATGAGTGCGTTGTAGCGAGTGTTGATCTTGGACATATAATTAGACTAAAAGTGTAGGGTTAGTTTTGGAAATTTTAAATTGTGTAAAGTATTCAACACCAAAATAAGAGAATGATGAATAGATTCTTGATAATTGCACTCATTATGTCGTACCAAATGCTCGAAGGGCAGACCAATCTTTCATACCAACAGCCACATAAGGATATTCTCTCATTAGCAGATGTCACACCGGCACCTCTTATGTGGACGAATAAGAAAGCGGATAAGGCGCTTCTTTTATATCGGAGTGCCTATAAATCTATTGAAGAGCTTTCTGAAGTAGAGTATCGCTTGGCTGGACTTAGGATCAATCCGAAGACCAATCTATCCAGTAGAGCGAGGTACTATATAGATCTCAAGATTCTGGATGTGGCGACAGGGGAAGAGCATCGCGTAGATGGCCTGCCTGCATCTCCTCACATCACTAATCTCTCTTGGTCACACGATCAGTCATATGTTGCCTTCACGCATAGCACAAGCAATTCTCTCGATCTATGGATTGTTGATATAGCGAAGAAGACTGCAAGACAATTAAGTGATAAGAAGCTTAACGCAAATATGGGCTCAGTGCTTACTTGGAATAAGGATGATAAAAGCCTTATCGTAAAGGTATTGCCAGAGGATAGATCAGCCCTCGTAGATAGAACATCATCGATCCCAAGCGGTCCAACCATTTCCATAAATGAAGGCCAAAAAGCACAAAATAGAACATATCAAGATTTGCTCAAGAACACTACTGATGAGCAGAACTTCGAAACACTTGCCAATAGCGAACTTTGGATTGTTCAGTTAGATGGTTCTGAGGAGAAGTGGCTTCCTAGCAACATGCATTATTCGATAAGCAATTCTCCAGATGGTAGCTATGTGATGGTAAGTACGATCAGTAGACCATTTTCATATATCGTTCCGTATAGGAGATTTCCAAGAGACTTAGACATCTATACACCAGGAGGTGCAAAAGTGAAGACGATAGCAGAGATGCCTTTGATCGAAGAGATTCCTAAAGGATTTATGTCAGTGCCTACTGGGCCGCGTAATCATGGATGGAGAAGTGATAAGCCAGCTACACTTTATTGGGTAGAAGCACTGGATCAAGGTGATCCAGCGAATGAAGTAGATCATAGAGATGAAGTAGTACAATTAGTGGCCCCTTTCGAGGGTATTCCAGAGACGGTAGTAAAAACTAAGCTCAGATATAGGTCGATAAGATGGGGAGAGGATGATACGGCTGTCCTTTCGGAAATATGGTGGAACTCTCGAACAGCCAGGACAGTAGTTTTTGATCCTTCTGATGCCTCACAAGAACCAATACTGTTCTCTGAGCGCAACTATCAAGACAGATATAGTGATCCGGGAGTTTTTGTAACAGCTGATAATGAGTTCGGTAGAAAAACTCTTGTCATAGATGATAGCAAATTGTTCTTG
>CALHUZ010000378.1 GCA_938039305.1 uncultured Saprospiraceae bacterium | reverse complement strand
TATAATGTTGATACTCATAGGCCTCTTTCTTGACAATATTTCAGACGCTCTACTTTTCAATCCAATCAGGTCAGCTAAATCCTTTTGAGTCATATCCATTTGATCCATTTTAAACTTAATGGCTTCTATAGGATCTGGATCTGGGAATTCGCCTTCGATTTCAGTTTCATATCTTTCAATTAGCATTACCAGTACTTCAAGTTCCTCCTGTTCTTTTGAACCAGCTATTGCATGAAATATAACATCTAATCTTTTTAAAGCTTTATTATAGTCTGCTTCTGATTTAATAAGTCTGGCTTTCATTTTATACTTCTTTTGCATTAATTGAATCATACTCTTCATGGCTTCTAATAAACCTAATCCAGATTATTTTATTCAAAAAGGAAATTTTCACAACAAGCCTATACTTGTTCCCTTTGATTTTGAATATAACTCTATCGTCACCCAAAATTTTGCACTTTCCAAATTGAGCTTTCAGTTCATTAAAATTCTTCCAGTTTGATTGACGTGTTACTTTGTACCAACTCAATAAAGGTTGCTCACATTCTGGATTTCGCTCCCAAAACTCTCTTAACGTACTTTTTGCTACGACTCTCACTGAGTTCCAAAAATAGGAACTTTAGACAACTATTCCAAATTTGGGAACCATGAGGTAATTCCAAACTAAAATTCAAGAAACTCTCGAGGATCTAAGACTTCTTCACATACTGCGTCAAGATGATGATCGTCTGATCATTGATTCTACCTTGTATATGATTGGGGTTGTCTTGAACCAATGATATGCGTCTTACAGCTGTTCCTCTTTTAGCGATAAAGCCAGCTCCTTTGACATTAAGATCTTTGATCAATACTACTGTATCTCCAGCTTGTAAGATATGGCCATTGCTGTCTTTATGGACTACTTCAGATCCTTCTTCTTCGATGCCTTGGTTCGCCCATTCAGTCGTGCTATCCTCCATATAGATCATACCAAGTAGATCTTGCGCCCAACCTTCCTTGTTTAGTTTGGTAAGCATACGAAAGACCATGACTTGGACAGCAGGTTCAGGATTCCACATACTATCGTTGAGACAACGCCAGTGATTAATATCCATGTCATCTGGATTTTCTATCTGATGTAAGCAAGTGGAACAAACAGCTATTTGCTCCTCAACAGCATCTCCAACCTTTGGTGGTACGATGTACGATTGAACTCCTTCTTTGCTGGTACATAGTTCACATGCATCTGAAGAACGTGCTGACAAGGCTGTAGATAGACTCATTTTATTGGAAATTTGAGCAACGAAGATAACATTGTAATACAACAGCAGTGTTATTGAGGATCCAGATCAGCCTATTGTATTTGTGACTTTTCGAGCAAAATTTCATCTAAATATTGAAATACTCGATGACGTCTGAGTGTATCAAGTATGTTGTTCTAAGTGTTTACCCGAGTGCTTAAACCAACCAAACCTGTTAGATTGGCGTAATTATTGGAGTATAGCTATTGATAAACGTTAAGACCCAGAAGCGTTCACAATTGTTAATAAGAAATAATTCTGGTAATATGACCTACCCACAACCAACAGAAGTAATAGGCGATTCTATTAATGCATGGGATACATTCTACAAAAGCAATTTTGAATGGGTGTATCAGCAGACACTTGAGATCTGCCACAACACACTGATTGCCAAGGATTTAACAGATAAGTTATTCGTGAAAGTATTCTTTAACAACCCAGAATATGTTGTTGAGAATAACGAGCAAGCCTTCAAAAATGAACTCGCTGTCTTTTTCCCTTATCTCGGCGTCATGGTTGACAGAGAAAAGGAATTGAGCGCTGGAAGGCTCCTACATTTGTATTATCAACCGAACTAAGTATATACTAACTGACCTCAACCTTAATGAAAAGGCCCTCGATATTACTATCGAGGGCCTTTCTTATTTATTATCTTCTGTCGATCTATATTTACGAAAGTAGAGATTGTAGCTTCATAGCTAATCCCATATCTCCTTTGATCTTCACTTTACCACCCATAACTGCCATCATAGGATTGATATCACCACTTTGTAGTTTCATCAACGTCTCAAGAGATGTAGATATCACACAATCTGCTTCTCCATCCGCTTCGGATACTACATTAGAATCCCCAGTACCATCGATGTATACTCTATGATCATCAATCTCGAACTTTAAAGTCGCACCAATCGGATCTACGCTTTGCGCTTTCTCATTTAGTTGTGCTAATAATGCTGCTGTGTCCATTTCTAATTCTTAATTTTTCTGTTTTTAATTACGGACAAGTTATGCAAATGCTTCAACTACCTTATCCTCTTCTACAATTGTTAATACTTCAGGGTCCAATAAAGTTTCCATGTTGCCCATTGTTTTAGGCACCTCGTACTTGAAGTAAAATTTCATGGTGCTGATCTGAGCCGCATAGAATGCTTCTGGTCTGATCATATTGCCTGTAACCATAGCCTTCTTAGAAGCCGTAGCCATCTCAATCCATTGCCATGCAATCACTATATTGCTAAAGAACTCCATGAAGATCGTCGCATCTGCAAGGAACCTCTCAAACTTACCCTGCATTGCAAAACCAACCAAGTGAGTCAACACCTTCTCAGCATCTCCCATCAAACCCGCCAACTTATTTGCATAAGGCTTGAGATCGTCAAATGTCATTGCTGCAGCTATACTCTTCTTCATTTCACCCATCAATGCTTTAACAGCTTCACCATTGTGCATCATCATCTTACGACCCAAAAGATCTAATGATTGGATACCAGTGGTTCCTTCATAAAGTGCAGTGATACGAACATCACGATAATACTGCTCTAATGGAAAGTCAGTTGTAAAACCGTAACCACCTAATACTTGCATACCATTGCTTATAGAAACTTGCCCCATCTCAGATGGATAAGTCTTCGCTATCGGAGTCAATAACTCAAGAAGCAAATGATACTTCTGTCTCTCTTCTTCTGTTTCAGCATAATGTGACAAGTCTAAATACTTAGAACACAATGTTAGTAAGCTTGCACAACCATCTACTACAGACTTTTGAAGCATCAACATCCTACGTACATCTGGGTGATTAATGATCAATGTCTGTGGAGCATTAGCATTCTTACCTCCTGATCCGTCTAACTTTCTTCCTTGCGGGCGCTCCTTAGCATACTGAAGGGAGGCTTCGTAAGCTGCTGAAGCAATCGACGCTGCCGTCAATCCAACTTCTAGACGAGCGCCATTCATCATCTTAAACATATACTTGAGACCCTTATTAGCCTCTCCAACTAACCATCCTTTACAATGCTTATCATCACCAAAGACTAAGTGAGTTGTCACATATCCTTTCTGGCCCATCTTTTCGAATTCGCCAGCAGTTTGTACATCGTTATATTCTAATCCAGTATCAGTGATGCGGTGCTTTGGCACTACAAATAGTGAGATACCTTTCGTTCCTGCAGGAGCTCCTTCCATACGTGCAAGAACTAAGTGGACGATATTTTCAGCACACTGGTGATCTCCACCAGAGATAAAGATCTTATGGCCTTCTATAAGGTAAGTACCATCGTCATTAGGCTTCGCAGAAGTGACAATGTCAGAGAGAGAAGACCCTGCTTGTGGCTCGGTAAGAGCCATGGTTCCACCCCACTTTCCAGACATCATGTTAGGTACATACGCATCAAATAAATCTCTTGTTGCATACGCCTGAATCAAACCGGCAGCTCCTGCTGTAAGGCCTATATAACCTACTGCTGTATTATTAGCCGAAGATGTGATAAAGTTAGCGGCGATAGCAGCCATATGAGGCATCTGTGATCCACCATCCTCATAATCAAATCCTCCACATATATATCCGTTAGCTCCTGCTGTTGTTAATACTCTCTCAATATGCGGATGTGCGGTGATGGTATTGTTCTCATACTTTACTCCTACTCTATCCATCTCAACGAAATATGGATACAACTCCTCATCAGCATAATCTTTAACTGAATCAAGTAACATATCAACACTATCTACATCATAATCCTCAAATCTTGGAAGTGCCAACACTTGGTCTATCCCATGAACTTCTCTAAGTAAAAACTTAAGGTGATCTACATTTACATATTTTGCCATAACTCGTTCTTTTTAAAATTTAACTTGGAGTAAAGTTAAGTTATTTCTAATTGCCACTCACGCCAATAAGAGCTCTGAATTCTTAGTTTATTGGCGTTGATACAGCTCTGTTGTACAATTATTCGTCACAAATCTTTGAACAATAAGGTCGCTTGAAGCAAATATGCTAATTGTCGTACGAGAGGTAGAGGTATGCGGGGATGCCAATTAAGCAGAATATAGTTAACAGAAGACCGATATCAGACTTGAAGAGAACGGACAAGTAGCAAGTATCAAGTTCAAGACTAAGCTCAAGTCTCAAGTGCATTAGTTAAATACGAACCAGAAATCTGAGAATCAAATAATAGATCATAAGTACCTAAACACATACGGCACCTAAACACATTAGACGACCTATGGTCGTACTAAAGGTGACATCAACTCATCAACATAAAATTCTCGCGTGGCAATTGTGTAGTTATCTCGGCAGCTATTGATCGTACCACTTCGCATGATACTTGCCCAAGTGCGATTTTGCAAACATGCTTCTCTGTGATCTCTGAATAAATAGCAGTGTCCTAATTCGTGAAATACGATATACTCGCGGGAAAGGTGTGAAGCACGCTTCCAAAACGACGCATCAATGATCACATCCTTATGATTTTGACGGCCACCATATGAGCAAGTTCCCACGACATTGCCATCATCAATGTCCTCGATTGAACCATATATATTAGTACGAGTAAGATCTACATTAAACCCTCGAGCTGCCGCTGCATCTTCAAAAGCTTCAAAATGCTCCCATAAGGCTTGGTCAACATTTGGATAAGACTTGCTTGCAATTGATTGTTCTGGAATAAAGGAAAGATCGTCTTCAAGACAAGCTCCAAAAAAAACAAGAAAAACGAAGAGTGCTACTGATTCTACTGCTTTCATAACCAAGGTAATTTAGTAAGTGGTGAAGCGTATAGTAGAAGTCTATATAGTAGTAGTTTGTTGAATTGGCTTATATAACAATTGGAAAAGCATCGATATTGCTCAGAGCAATGAATTAACTGATATTAAGCTTCTAATGCCTTTATAGACAGTGATAAACTCAGCTCTTTTAACGATTTGAGATTGACATTAAGAAGTGGTGATTCATTCTTACTTGAAGCTGACAAAAGCTTTATATATCCTACAACCATCGTCCACCCTTGAAGAGTATGAAGCATACAGTCTACATCTGGCTTGATACTCCCATCTTTAATACCACGCTCCATCTCCTTGACGGTTAGCTTTAAAGGTAAATTTTGTAGATCCTGGATTCGGATAAAATAAGTGCTTTCTATTGTCGCTGAAATATCCTTATCTCCAGCCTTGTCACGAGAGAGACTGCGGATCATAGAAAAGTAATCCAGAATCGATTCTGAGTATAAGAAGTTACGCTCGCAAAAATTAAAGAAAGATTCGAAAATAGCATGAGTAGCGACAAGGCCATTGTTGGACTTGTTTTGGTCTATTGAACCATAAAAGACTTCGGTTAAGGCCTGAAAAGCTCTATACATGATGGCCAAGTAAAGATTCTCCTTAGAATCAAAATAACTGTATAGTGTAACTTTAGTGATCCCCGCAGCTTTTGCGATATCATCCATTTTAGACTTCTGATATCCAGTCGTAGCCATCACTTCAATGGCGGCATCGATTATCTTGTGTTCTTTAAGCTGTCTTTTAGATGGATCCATATTGTCTCGAACGCTAAGTCGCGCAAGGTACATAATGATCTACCTACCTAGTATGCCGTAAATGCGTTTAACATATATCGATAAAAAATAAAGATAAGAGACTGATTATCAGCGTATTTTAGAACTATCGAAGTTGGCTAATAGGTCAGTTTTCGTAGATCACGTATGGGCATAAAAAATCCTGGCCGTACAAGTACAACCAGGACTCAAATTTATTACCCCAAAAAAACCAATTGTTATGAGTTATAAACCAAAAGTCGTGCCGATCTTGTCGTGGTTAACCCCTAATACGATAGGAGATCTCATATAAATATTATTAACAATATCTAAACAACTGATTACTTGGAGCATAGACTCGACATAGACCCTTTGTTAAGAAATTACTGTGAATCTTATAGTACACAAGAATCTGATCGTCTCAAGGATTTGGAGCGCTGGACTAACCTAAATACGGTCAAAAGGTTAGATGCCTCTGATACCATTCAGGGTAGATTGATCAGTTTCATCAGTCATCTGGTCAGACCCAAGGTCATTCTGGAGATAGGCACATTCACTGGGTATGCTACTGGGTGTTTGGCAGAGGGCCTTGCACAAGGAGGAAAAATCATCAGTATAGAGCGCAAGGACGTACTCAAAGATAGAGTTGTTCAAAATCTTAAGCTATTAGGCATTTCTGAAAAGGTAGACCTTCGATTTGGCAATGCACTCGAAATCCTACCTACTATTGAAGAAGAGATAGACTTAGTCTTCATCGATGCTGCAAAGCATGAATATCAAGAATACTTTGATCGGACTATAGATAACGTCAGATCTGG
>CALHUZ010000377.1 GCA_938039305.1 uncultured Saprospiraceae bacterium | reverse complement strand
TCAAAAGACGAAAAAGAATATCTTTTTCATGGGGCTGGACTCATCATATATGAGCAAGCGATCAGATTTTTAAATGACTTCCTTAATGACGATATTTATTACCCAACTGATTATGAAGATCAAAATTTGAATCGAGCGAAGAATCAGTTGAAGTTGCTTTCTGAGTATGTTAGGATTAAGCTTCCTGAGATTCTTAAGTGATTCAAAATCAGATGAGAGGTTAAAGACCTTCATCGGGTTTGTGCTATACTAATAATGTTGAATGAACCATGTTTAGCGAAAGGTCTCTGACCTCTTCGCGGGTTTGAGTACAAGAAAATATATGTCAAAATGATGAGAGGTCAGAGATCTTCATCTGGTTTGTGCTATTCTAATCATGTTGAATAAGCCATGTTTAGCGAAAGGTCTTCGACCTCTTCGCGGGGTGCATCAGACTCCATGTTTATAACTTATGGTCCGTTAATTTATGTCTGCTTAAATTTCTCATAGTTCTTTTCTCATTCTCTTTTGTGGTCAATGTGACAACTAAATCATTTGAGAAGGATAATGTATCCGCACAAGGAATTTTGGTGCGTAAGTATTCGTCAAATTCGAAGTTAGGATGATAAGGTTCGAATGACTTGATTTGGTAGGTATTCTTGCTCTTGGTAAAGAACACCTTTATACTGTCGTTGACACATTCTCCATCTGTAGCATAATATAATTTTGTTTCATTATACCCGCCCAATCTATAAAGAATCCCTTCTATTTCAAGTGCCTTGTGCTTGTTCAGGTCATTAAATCTATTTCCAACATTTGTAATCGAAATAGTATCACCATCCCACATCCAGCCTCTTATCTTGTTTCCTTCTTTGATAAGAATTTCGTGGTAATCACTATCACAACAATTACCCCTTGGGTCTATACTATGTGGCTTGCAGTTCAACGCATCTATCCTGTCTATTAGATCTTCTAAATCCAACTTGTCTATCAACTTGATAGATTTAGTTGTGTCACTTATGGATTTCTTGATGTTATTTGAAATGAACTCGGATCGAATGAAGTTCTTTTTATTGTTGTAGACAAGAAGGATCTCATTATTAAAAGTCCCCCAGCTATCATGGCTTCTAAAATAGATCGAGGTGCCACTCTCTGGCAAACTATCTATTTCAGTTATGGCAAGGACCTTTTTTAAATTATCTGATTCTTGACATCTCTCACCTTGGATGTCTTTAGAAGCACAGCTATATAAATTTATGCTCACTAGGAGTAGTAAATAATACTTAGG
Source organism: uncultured Saprospiraceae bacterium (assembly GCA_938039305.1). Classification (GTDB taxonomy): domain Bacteria; phylum Bacteroidota; class Bacteroidia; order Chitinophagales; family Saprospiraceae; genus JAJRXG01. Next base: position 7,849 of record CALHUZ010000377.1, on the reverse strand, counting down.
TATCAGTTATTAAAGTTTAACTAAACAAAACAGTTTCCTGCTTTTCAAATTACATTAAGCGAAAGGTCTTCGACCTCTTCGCAGTTTTCTTATCAATTACTGATCAATAAACCTCAGCACAAAGTTCTTAAACTTCTCCGCAGTATCATCCCAGTTTTCAGGCTTAGACCAACCATGGCCTTCCCCCTCGTAAATAGTCAGTTCATTAGGTATGCCAAATTCATCAAGTTTGGACTTCAAAAGAGGGCCTTGCGAATTAGGAATCAAAGGATCTGAATCACCAAAAAATTGAATGGTTGGGATTGTGTTCGCATTAACTGCATTGTACGGACTTAATCCTTCGTAGAAAGAAGAGTTGGTATAAGGCTGTCCAGTGAAGTCTTCCATAACTTGTGCGACAACCTGATATGTCAGCTCTGTAGCCATCGTATAAGCAGGATCCAGAAAGTATGTAGGACCGATGATGTTGCCCACTACTTTGATTTTGTCTTGATCATTGGCAGTGTAGCTGTGTTGAAGGGACATATGTCCTCCCGCACTTACTCCGACTAAAGCGTATGAGTCACTTATTTGATAAAAATTGCTTTGTATATCTAATTCTTTAATCGCTAATCCTACATCCGCTAATTGATCTTCGAAAGGCTTACTAACATCCGCTGTCAATCTGTAGTTCATGTTGACAACAGCAAAATTTGGCATTTTAAGCTTTAGTACATCTACTAAGCCTTCTACATCTGCTTTGTCACCACCAACCCAGCCACCGCCATGAACCATGATTACAACATGTGTTTCGCTCTCTGTTCGATTAGCAGGAAGGAAGATGTCATAGTTCTGTAGAGGGTCAGATCCGTAGGATACGCTAATCTCTTCATATGAAACAGAAGTGTCTAAACCTGCTTCTTCTGCATCGTCGCTACAAGATGTAAGGAATAGTGCGGAGAGAATGACAGATGATATGAATAAGGACAGCTTGATAATTTTCATACTACTACAAACTTCATAACAAGGAGATTAGTATCTCAGGACTACCGACAAAGGAGATTTATAGAGACTTGTTAGGCGTCGGTGCTTTAACATTGAGCCTCTTTCTTTCAGCTGACAAGTCTTCAATTAAGGACTTCAAGAGCTCTGGTTGTTCTTTGGCAAGGTCATGAGATTCGGAGATGTCCTCTTCCACATTGTATAATTCATAGTAATCACTTTCATAGAAGTGGATCAACTTGTAAGCGCCTTTTCTAATAGCAGAACCAGGAGTCCAACCACTGCCATGATAATGAGGATAGTCCCAGAAAAGTATTTCATGCAACTCTTTGGAGTCGTCATCCAAAACCATTGACAAACTCCGACCGTCAAGATCCTTTTTGTTAGTCAGAGATAATCCTAATTCCTCAATAATAGTAGGGTATAGGTCCGTACTTACCACAGGTGTATGATGATAGGCTTGTTCTTGAATGTTTTCGAGTGGGCGCTTTATAATTAGTGGGACTCTGATGCCTCCTTCATATGCCCAACCTTTTCCGGCCCTGAGCGGAGTGACACTGGTTGGTGCTGTATAATTGTAATTTTGCAAAGTCGATAATCCACCGTTGTCTGATGTGAAGATGATCATTGTGTTTTCGTTTAGTCCAAGCGCGGCTACTTTATCTAAAAGTCTTCCAACATTTTCGTCCAGTGCATAGACCATTGAAGCGTATGCATCATTGTATTGATTTTGAACAGTACGACCGGAGCCCTCATCTTTGACACGAGGTAAGCTGTCTGTCATTAGCTTTTTCTTCTCTTGAAACTTTCCAATATGTCTTTTACTGGCTTGTATCGGAGTGTGAACTGTGTAGTAAGAAAGATAAAGTAGAAATGGGTCTTCTTTATGTCCTTCCATGAACTTGATAGATTCATCCGTTAAACGATCAGTAAGATATTCTCCTTCTGGTCTATCCGTAAGTTTCGGATTCTTATATGGCGCATAATAACCACCAGGCGGTTGTCCCATATGATGACCTCCCATATTAATATCAAAACCCTGATCTTCTGGAAAGTACCCAGTACTTCCTAAGTGCCATTTGCCAGCAAAGAAAGTAGCATAGCCTTCTTCCTTAAGCCTTTCTGCAATTGTAATTTCTGAAAGAGGAAGTTGATTAAAGTCTTCTGGCCCTTTAAGCTGGCGATCACTTGGATCACTGCCTGGTATCCAATCTGTGATGCCTATTCTTGATGGGTGTCGGCCAGTTAGGATGGCTGCTCTTGTAGGGGAGCACACCGGGTTCGATGCATATGCGTTTGTGAATACATGGCTTTGTGCTGCGAGTTTGTCTATGTGTGGAGACTCATAGAAGGAGCTTCCATAGCATCCCAGATCTTTCCATCCCAGATCATCTACTAAGATGATTATAACATTCTTACGCGCAGTCTCATCTATGCTTATGGGGCTTTCTCTACAACCTATAATTCCAATGGTCAATAGAGTAAAAAATAGATGCCATTTCATATTTCGGGATATTAACAACTCCAAGATAAGCATGACTATGAAAAGGTGAATAATTACTTTTCGTAGGTAGTAGTTTGATATTTGATTTAAGCTTAAATACATAAGTTATGTAGCTTAGAATAGCTATAAAGCTTTCTAAATTTGTCGTTCACAGAAAAAAGAAGGAATAAATCACCAGTTCATATCATCTTTATGTAAATATTTAAAATCATAACCAGGGCTGATTCATATTTACACATTAAGCAATGAACAAAATATTCATATTTATTCTTTTTCCGATTTTTTACTTTTCAAGCATTCAGATTATTGAAGCTCAATCCAGAAAGACGGTGATTACCGGTCAGATAGTAGAAAGTATTGGTCAGTCGCCAGTGGAGTTTGCTACAGTGATGCTCGGGGATATGCAATCGGAGCAGACCTTAACAGGGACAACTACCGATGTAGATGGCAACTTTGCTTTGGCTACAGATGCAACTGATTTTTTTGTTGCCATAAGTTTTATTGGTTTTGAAACGAAAAGGATAGATGATATCAGTATCGTAGATGGAAGAGTAAATCTCGGTATTGTTTCAATCTCAGAAGATAGTAATCTCTTATCTGAAGTCACAGTGCGTGCTGAGCGTTCACAGACTGAGTTTAAGCTTGATAAAAGAGTCTTTAACGTTGGTCAAGACATAAGCAGTACTGGCGCCAGTGCACTTGAAGTTCTGAATAATGTGCCATCTGTCACTGTTAGTATAGAAGGTGATATTAGTCTGCGTGGTAACGCAGGTGTCCAGATATTGATTAACGGAAAGCCGAGTGTACTCGCTGAAGGAGGAAACGCATTAGGAAGTATCACAGCTGATATGATAGATCGTATCGAGGTCATCACTAATCCATCAGCGAAGTATGATGCAGAAGGGTCTGCAGGTATTCTCAATATCGTCATAAAAAAAGAGGATAAAAAAGGACTTAACGGCTCTATTTCATTAAACACAGGAGTACCCAATAATCACAGCTTGGGTCTAAGTGTGAATAGAAGAACAGAAAAGTTTAATCTGTTTAGCCAAATAGGAATTGGGCACCGAACTTTCCCAAGTAAATCTGAATCATTAAACAGTAACCTTGGTACAGGTGCCAGTGTTTCCAGTATTGGAACTGGTGATAAAAATGAAACTTTCTACAATTTTATCCTTGGCACTGATTATCATATCAATGATAATAATATCGTCACCCTAACTGGGAATTATTCTTTAGAAAAAGAAACTGAGAACTCTTCTTCTTTATTCGATCAGTTTGTAAACAATGAAGTGCCATTTAGAAGTTGGAATAGAACGGAAGCTACTTCAGCAACTAATCCAAAATTTCAATACGAACTACAATACAAAAGTGACTTTAAGGATCATGAAGATCATGATCTGATTATTAGCGCTATTGGACGTTCTTTTGCAAAGGACCAGAACTCAGAATTTAGTAACATTGCGACTTTGGGAATACTTGATTCTCCTCAACAAGATGTTCGCACAGATTTTAAAGATGCGAACTACACTTTTAAACTCGACTATACTAAGCCACTTACCTCAAATGTCTCATTGGAACTCGGCGCTCAATATCTGATCAATGATGTAGGCAATGACTATGAAGTAAGTAATCTTGTTAATGAAGCATGGATTGTTAATCCTGATCTAACAAATAACTTTGAGTTCAACCAGAAAGTACTTGGGACTTATGTGACTTCGGCTTATGAAGGCAAGAAATGGGGCATAAAAGGAGGCCTTCGTTTGGAGCATACAGATCTATCAACATTACTCGCAACAACTAATGAAGAGGGAAATCAAGATTATGTAAATTTCTTCCCGAGTGTACATACAAGTTATAAACTGACTGAAGGATTTTCTGTTCAGGCTGGGTACTCAAGGAGGATTTTTCGCCCGCGGATGCGAGATTTAAACCCTTTCTTTAATATACGTAACAACTTCAATGTAAGAACAGGTAATCCAAACCTAAGACCTGAGTTTACAGATTCTTATGAGGTTAATGCAATTTACATATTAGACAAGCTTTCGCTAAATGCTGGTGTATATCATCGATTTACAACAGATGCAGTAGAAAGGGTTGTGACTTTTGTGAATAATGTAAGCACAACTATGCCTTTAAATGTTGGGACTAATCGCACAACAGGAATTGAAGTCAACGGGAAATTATCACCTTCAAAGAAACTTACTATTAGTGGCGATTTTAATTTAAATTTCTTCAAAAGAGAAGGTAGTTTTGAGGGGAATAACATCGATTTCAATGCCGATTTTTGGTCAGCTCGTATCGTCACTAAAATTAAGCTACCAGCGAATCTTGATTTCGAAATAACTGGTGGACACCGATCAAGAATGCAGAGCTTTCAGTCAATATTCTCTGCCAACACATATGCCGATATAGGTTTGAGAAAGAAGCTCATGAAAGGGAGAACGATATTGAATCTAAGTGTTCGAGATGTCTTTGCTTCTAGAAATCGGGAGAGTACAACGAACCAAGAAGACTTCTACGTTTACAGTTTTGGACAACGAGGCAGGTTTGTTACACTCGGTATAAGCTATGGTTTTGGGAAAGGAGATGCTATGGAATTTTCATCTAAAAGGCATCGTTAAGTTTATTTCAAACATTGTGCGGACGTGTTTCTGAATTTAGAGGTGCATAAAAAATGAGACACTTGAATTCTAAAGGATACTAATCAGAGTATGATTAAGTATCCTTTAGAGTTTTTTTAATCTTGATTTAGGAACAATTGGTCTTAAGTATTTTCAAGATTATAACATTTGCTTCAAGCACCAACCAACTCTCGCGCCGGCTCAGGTGTATGCTCTTGTCTTACTTCCCCTTCAGTCGTCTCCTCATAAGTAGCATCATAATCAGTCCTCACAGTGCCAAACCATCTATCCCATATCAAGAAGTACAATCCATAGTTGCCATCGAACTTGTCATGGTGTAGATTATGGGCGACTGATGTATTGACATACTTTCCGACCATCGTCTTGTGAAACCCTTTTGGATATAATTCGAATCCTAAATGACCATACACGTTGTACATGATCTGGAACAACAAGAATAATCCAAGTGCATTGGTATGTGTAGGAATGGTGAATGCAATAAGCGGAACAATCATAGCCTCTAAGAATCCTTCAATTGGATGAAAAGCATAAGCTGTCCATGGAGAAGGGTTAGTAGACTTGTGGTGTACTAAGTGCACATGCTTGAATAAGAATGGATGGTGCATCGCTCTATGCATCCAGTAAAAGTAAGTGTCATGTATCGCAAACATAAAGACCCATGATACGATGTAATAAGGCCATCCGTAATCGGAAATATTATCATATTGGTTGGTGTAGTCTCCTCCGTAGTAAAAAACTAATAGTGCTACGGTGGCAAAGATAAGTACGGATATCATAGAGTACATGATGTCTCGTCCGTAGTCGGTGATCTTAGGTAGCTTCTTTTGCACTTTTCTGAACCACATTGGCTTTTTCAGTAGGATATAGAATATGACGAATGCTGCTGTTGCAAACTTAAAGTAGTCTGTTACAATGCCTACTGCTTCTTTTGTCCAGAATTCAAAAAATGTCATTTCCATATTCTTATAGTTTTAAGTGTGAATGAATATGACTCAAATGTATGTTTGGATTTCACTTTGATCGTATACAGAGCTTCAATTGAAGGGAGTCGGACATCTTAAACAGGTCCGTGTACATCAATTGCATGCAGTCGCACCTTTATAAAATGCAGTGTTTATTGATCTTTACGCTGACTTCTTATACTCTGAAGGAGTTTTGCCTGTCATTTTTTTAAAGACACTATTGAAGGTAGATTTGGACTTGAATCCAGCTTCTTGTGCTAATCCAAGAAGTGTATAATGCTCGTAAGCTGGATTTGTCATGTGTTGCTTTACCTCTTCGACGCGATATCCATTGATGAAGTCAAAGAAGTTTTGCTTCTGTTTTTGATTGATGATTTGCGACAAGTAGCCGTTGCTTAATCCTGTCTTTTCGGAAAGGATTGACATGTTCAGTGCAGGGTCTCGGTAGAGGTGTGTTTCTTCGATGATGCGCTTGATTCTAATATAGTGCTCATCAGTCTTAGATGATAACTCTCCATTAGTGCCCTCTTTCATTTCTGATTCTACAGCTGTTTCTTTTGGGACCTTTTTATTTGCGACAGCGAAAATAGGTGTATCCAATAATCCTTGCTTGATGATCATAGAGTAGCCGATATAATAGATCAAAACAGAAAGCCCTAATAAAGTATACATAGCAAGGTGCTGATTAGATCTCCCGTAGTCAAAATCCAGTAAAGTAATAATAGACCAGAAAAAGGAAAGAAGCACTCCTGCTATAAGTATATGCCTCAACCACCACAAACTTTTGTCTTCAACTTCTGCATAATTCTCATACAGATCTTTTTCATAGCCCTGTAGTTTTTTGATGGCATGTGCGATGACGCCTATCGTAGCGATACAAGCTACGGCCTCGTAAGTATTGCAAAACATGTAGTAAGTCTTGATCTCACTCGCCGTGTATTCAAGACCCCTAAGATGATATATAAAGAAGAAGAATCGATGACCGAATTCAATAATGAATGGAACAAAATATAAATAATCCCACTTGCGCCAAACGTAATGCGGGTTTATGAGATACTTGATAAAAAAGAAGATTGACACTGGAATCAAATTAACCAAGAAAAGTGGAAGTGTTCTAACCGTTGGATAAACGGTATGGTCGACTACGATCTCTAATGTGCTGATAAGATTAAGCAAGGCAAGAGAAAATAGTAGTAGAGCTAAAAAGCAATTGGATTTTTTCCTCAATCGCTTTGTAGTTAATAGTATCAACGCAAGAATTAGGCCCTGCAAGGAGCCAAAAAGAATAAGTAAGTTTAGAATGCTGAGTTCTAATGTTGGCATTAGTCTCTTTTTATTTTTAAACCTTTTTGAATAATCACCCAATCATAAAAAGAATCAATTGCCTTCTGCCAATGCATCTTTTCATAATTAGAATTTCCATTCTCATCCATCTCTTCAAAGTTGTGCCCTAAACCTGGAAATACACTCATCTGATAATTCTTCTTGCCTACGGCTTCAAATGCAATCGGCAAATAGTCACAACCTATAGCTCCGATGTCCCGACTTCCATAGAGTATCTGAATCGGCACGTCTATATCGATCAGGTCATCGACAAAGGATTCAGAAAAACTGAAGGTTGCTTTGTAGGTATCTCCGCGTTCTTGAGAATCATCGTTGCGGTTGTCACTATAGTGCTTCCATCTATCGTAGTGCTCGGTGATCTGCTCCTGCGCCTCAAGCGAAGATAGTTGGTTAGAAAGTTCTGCAATTCTTAT
>CALHUZ010000376.1 GCA_938039305.1 uncultured Saprospiraceae bacterium | reverse complement strand
TCATTAAGATTAGAAAGGCACAGCAGTAAGCATCTCAACCGTTAAAACATTAATATCCATGGATCTTCATATCAGAGACGTACTCAAGAATTACATCAAGAAGGATAGGAAGATCGGTGACAACTACTACACACAGAAGATCAAAACCTTCTGGCACGCCGAACTATCAGATAGTATCACCTCTCGTACCACAGAGCTTCGCTTCATCAAAGGAAAACTCTACATCAAGGTTAATTCAGCACCATTGAGACATGAGCTCTTTATCGGTCGCAAGCACCTGATGGATCGAATAAATGTCTTCTTGAATGAGGATGTGGTTCATGTTATTGATTTTGGTTGAACAAGATCAAGTAACAAGTTCAAGAGTCAAGTTCAAGAGTTCGAAAAGATGAAAGGTCAAAGGCCTTCATCTGACTTTGTGCTCTGTTCTGAGTATTGACCGAAAGGTCTTCGACCTCTTCGCGCGAACTTCCCTTTTCATTTCGAGCGTAGTCTGGTCGTTAGACAGACGAAGCCGAGAAATCTATTTTAGAGAGTAGGACAAAGCTTTATCGAAGTCTCACAATTAGATAGCTTATACGAGCTGTTTGCGATAGATGAGTTAACCAGTTAATAAACGAAGTTTGAGTTACTCACCGAATAGCTTTCTCCACTTCACTACGTTTCGGTCGAAGGGACAAGTGTCACGTGAACTTGCACTTGATTCTTGGTCTTGAACTTCTGAAAAGACATAAGCACGAAATCACTTTTACTCTAAAGCCAACGCAGACTCGCCTCTTAAAAGGTATAACTCCAATAATCTGTTGAACTCGTCACCGAGATTGCTATTTGTAAAAACAGCAAACCCCATTTGATGCTCTGGTAAGATGACAAACTTGCAGTCGTAATCACCATTGTTGCCGCCGTGCATTATCATCTTTCCTTGAAGGGATTCAGTAACAAAAAAGCCATTAGCAATACCTTGTTTTAAGTGAGCATCATAAAGTGATTTTTCTGGATCTTCATATCTTGAAGGTCGGCTGATTGATGCATAAGATGCCGCTGATAGATATTCTTTATTTAATAATCCAATCATGAAATTACTGAAGTCGTCGGCCTCAGTGACTAAGCTGGAGGCAGGACTATCTATACCATCAAACTTAGACTTGAAATATGGATGATGATGCATATGACCTAATGCGAGGTTGTTAGCCAATTGGTCAGAATAATGAAAGTATGTGTTCTTCAAATTGAAATTAGATACTATCTCTTCTTCAAATAATTGATGAAGAGGGCGGTCTGTTAACTTTGACAAAACGCGCCCAAGATAATTCATGGCCTCTCCAGAGTATTGAACATCTGTTCCAGGTTTAAATCTCAACTCTACTTTAATATCTGGAGAAAAGCCTCCTGCGTAAGAGCCCACAGACCAATTGTCCATACCGGTTTCATGGTTTAATACATGCCTTGCAGTTATTAGTTTATAATTGGGATCGTCTTCAAGATTAGGAAATCGCAGATAATTAAAAAGAGGTAAGTCAAGATCGATCGTCCCTTTTTCGGCTTGTCGCAAAACCATAATTGAAAAGATAGCCTTGGTTATGGAAGCCGCTTCAAAGAGCGTACTTTTTGTAACAGGAATATTTGTGAGATTGTCCTTGATTCCATAAGACTTGCTATGTATCTTTTTACCATCCTTGATTAATGCAATAGACACAGCGGGTATATCAAAATAATCTTGATATAGTTCAACGAAACGATCTACACGTTCAGAGATGTTGTCAGATTGAAATAAAATTCCAGTTGATTCAAACATATCCAATGGTAATTTTTCGATAAATAAGTTTATCGTTGGAGCAGTCATCGTTTCTTTTTCAGTGACACTAATCTCAATTGGTTTTTCTTGGATGATGGCGCGTGTGTTTTGTTTGAATCCAGCTGAGCCAACATCTGTAGAGAATGTCTTTCTTGGACTGATGCTATATGTGCCTTGAGGTAATAGAACACTATAATGGCCAGTAGAATCTACATTGCATTCAAGGTTGAAGAAAGGATCGAGTGTAGATACAATGACAACAGAGTTAATGTCTTTTATCAAAGTGTCAGACGCATATAAGTTGCCATTAACTTGACTAACTTTTTCTTTAGATGGTACTAATAGTACATCACCCAATTTTGAAGAATTATTGCTTTTGCCCAACTGCTCTTTCCAGGAAATCCATGTTTCTTCTTCGTCTTCATCTATGTCAGCGATGATCCAATCAAGGTGAATTATTGTATTGTTTTTTATTTTAGATCCCAGAGATATTTTCCATTCGTAGGTTGTTAAGTTATTCGACCGTCGAGTGACTTGATCTACTTGTTCTTCGTTTATCTTTATCTGTAGTGGATCCCATGCCTTGGGTTTATCATGTATACCATGATGCTTTTCGCTGTATTCTAATATGGTGCTACTGTTGCCATGTAGACTGTGTATCGCATCTATATAAAGCAGAACTCGATCAACGGCGTTAATGTCATGATCTTCGTTGTCCGCGATATGTATGTCGTCGAT
>CALHUZ010000375.1 GCA_938039305.1 uncultured Saprospiraceae bacterium | reverse complement strand
ACTAATACGCCTTCTCTAAGGTTTTCTTCAGGATCGCTTGCTTCATTGCATGAAAGAAACGCAAGGAATAAGAAAAAGTACAACGCTATCTTTTTCATCTTATAGATTTGAATGTAACTACGACAAAGCTGATCAATAGGTTGGGTCGTGTTTAGTAACGATCAAAGTCTATAATCGGAATGCTTCAGTCTATGTCGAAAAGATTGAGCAAAAAAAAGGCATTCTTGAAAAGAATGCCTTTTTAATTCTATGCGTGAGGTTGTTTTTCAATTCCAGTCATATCTTCAGATACATTGATAATGTGATCACCAATTTTTTCTAAGACAGAAAAGACACTATTATAAACCATAGCAGATTGAACATTGTAATCTGGATCACCAAGCTTATTAAGATTATCTCCCTTCATTTTGTCTCGTTGCTGATTTATAGCAAGTTCGTCTGCAAGTGCTTGTGTGATATCTACCTTATCGTATTGCGGGTTAGAGATATTCTCTATCATTGTCTTGAAAGCTTTGTCGACTAGCTCTAGCATAGTGATCACCTCTGTTCTTTGCTCTGGCAAGAAGTATAATTTCTCGTCTATTTTCCTTTCTAGTATTTTAGAAAGCTGAAAGAACAAATCACCGATTCTTTCAAGATCATTACAAATATTTAAGAAGCTTCTAAGTCGCTGACTCGTTTTATTAGTCATTTCCTGATTAGCAAGCTTGGTAACATATTCTGTTATTTCAAGCTCGAACTTGTCAGTGATGGTCTCATACTTACTTAGTTTTTTAAGCAGTTTTCGTTGCTTCTTTTCTTTTGAAGCATTAATAAGATCAAGGCTAAATCCAGACATACGCGAAGTAAGTTCTCCAAATCGAGCCACCTCCTTTTGTACCTCGATAGTAGCAAGCTCTGGCGTTCTTATAGCTGTATCGATGAACTTCAACCGCTCTTCATCGTCTTCACCTTCTTTTGGTTTCACACTCCAGATAGACATTTTTACGAGCCATGGTACAAAGGCAAGAAGTAGGAGAACATTAGTCAAGTTAAATGCTGTGTGGAATGCTGATAATCCAATCGGCATACCTTCGCTTGAATATGGATCTTGCCCAGTTATGGATTCAACAATATTACCAAGGAATGGTAAAAGGTAAGGTAGTAGAATAACCATCCATGTGACACCTATTACATTGAATAATGAATGTATCCTTGCTGACCTCTTTGCATTTGTGTTTCCAACTAATGATGCTAACTCTGCTGTTATGGTTGTACCAATATTTTCGCCCAATATCATTGCTGCAGCGACATCAAAAGGAAGCCAACCTTGAGCACACATAGTCAATGTTATGGCCATGGCTGCACTCGATGATTGTACAATTATGGTAACTAAGGTACCTACGAAAACAAAGAATATTCGAGATAAAATACCCCATTCAGTGAAGCTTTGCAACCAAGCCAATGCGTCAGTATTTTCTTTTAGAGGTGGAACAGCCTCTTTCAGAAGACTTAGGCCCATGAACAGTATCGCAAATCCTATAATGAATTCACCCCAATGCTTTAATTTCCCTCTATTTGCAAAAAGCATTGGTAGACCAATTGCAAATAATGGAATAGAGTATTGGCTAACTTTTACTTTGAATCCTAAAATAGAAATTAGCCAACCAGTGATAGTCGTGCCTATGTTCGCACCCATCATTACTCCAGCTGATTCTACCAGTGATAGTAGACCTGCATTTACAAAGCTTACGGTCATCACTGTCGTTGCAGAAGATGACTGTACCAATGCAGTAACAAGAAATCCAGTGAATACACCAAGGTATCTATTCTTGGTCATGGCCCGTAGAATATTTCTTAGTTGAGATCCCGCGGCTCTTTGTATACCTTCACTCATCATCTTCATTCCAAAAATGAAAAAGGCGAGTGACCCTACTATATTAATTACATTCCAAATTCCAAATTCCATGTTGAGTGATTAATGTTATGATTGTAGTTTGCTTAAAAGTGTAAATCTGTCTGAAACCTCCAAAGGATTTTATTATTTGATCCAACGGTATTTCTAAATACTAGATCTGTTTGGATCTTGAGTTTATGTTTCATAAAATATTTCGAAAAGCCGAAAGTGTATTCCTCCTCATCGCTTGCTACACCTTCCATTGGGTTGATTGAAGTATATCTTACTGTTAATTCATAATTCTTGTCAAAGTGGTGACCAGCAACAAGGTTGATGCCTGTCCCAGTAAAGTATCGTCCGATTAAAGTGTTGTCGCTTTCATACACGAAAGGGTCATCATCTGTGACTGTTTTATTAGCATATTCTCCCATGAAGGAGAAGCCTTGATATTTGAACATAGCATCTACAAAGATGGTCTTCATGTCACGACCCAAGTAAGTACCGTCTTCAGATTGAAAGAAAGATCCTTGATGTCCTCTTTCTCTTACTGCATTCTTGTTGATCTCGTAGCTTGCACCGATGGATAATTTTGGTGTGTCCTCTTGGACTGTTGCCCCACCTACGTAATCACCTTTTTTAGCAAAGTAACCCATAGGGAATAACTCAGTTCGGAACATATACGAAAGGCCTCCAAAATTGCCTGCAGTAACATTCCTGCCTTCTCCTTGGGATATGGCAAAAACCTCTTTCATATAAAATTGACCACCTACTTTGTGGTTCGTCTTGAAATGGACGCCTACATCACGATCACTCGTATATCTTGAGTTCAGTAGCGAGCGATCTACTAACTGAAGATCGCCAGATGAGATAACACGCTCTCTATTACCTGGCAGCTTCCGCTGACCAAAAAGAACAGAAAATCCTTTGGTGAACTTATATTCCAGAGAGGCATCAAGGAGAGTATTAGGTGCATTTCTAAACTCTGTAGTGTTTCCGCCGCTTTGGTCTCTATTAGTTAGAGCAAGCTCTGCCTTAAATAAGACCCTTGGGGACAAAACCCATCCATCGAACTTCAGCCTTGACCGACGGATTAAAAAGCTATGACTTCTGTGATCATATGAGGACTCACCTTCGTTCTTGCGCCATTCACCTACGTATAAGGTTTGGAAGCGAAAACCGGCTTTCATATAGAATGAGGAATCAGCTGCTACGATCCTTATACCATCGCCAAATTTCGGTGCTGTGATCTGAGCATCGCAAGCGATATAACTACAGGCTACCATAGCCAGGCAGAGAAAGATTTTATACATCGGGACAATTTTAACAGAAGACAAAAGTATATATCTAATGTTAAGTCTATGTTATCATTTATAGTCAT
>CALHUZ010000374.1 GCA_938039305.1 uncultured Saprospiraceae bacterium | reverse complement strand
GAGTTCTATCAGAACAACATAGGTGATATCTTAAAGCGATTAGAATCTCTAAATCAAGAAGAGGAGACGCAAGGAGTTATCATTACAGAATCTGATTTGGCACTTACAGAGTCTAAGTCAAGCTTGGAAGAGCAGTATACTCTTAAAGCAACGCTTCAAGAAAAGCTGAGCGCTTACGAGGATACGTACTATAAAGAGAAGGGGAAGATATTTGAATTAGAAAAAAAGATCAGTGAGTTTAGAAACAAACTCTACAATAAAGATCAGTTCATTACTTCTCTGAACGAGAAGCACACCAATGTGGGATTTGAAATCAAAGCAATACATGAGCGCAACTCTATAGAGTTTGGTATAGAGATTAAAGAAGGTGAGTTTCCAGAAGAATACGAGGGAGAAAACCTGAGCGAGCTTAAGACCCGTAAGGCAAAAGTTCAAGATCGTATCAGAAGTTATGGTGAGATCAATCCGATGGCCATCACTGCCTACAATGAAATAAAAGAAAGACACGATGCGATCTCTAAAGAGCGTGACGATATCAACGATGCGAAGACTTCACTTGAGGAGACGATAGCAGAGATAGAGAAAGCAGCAGCAGAAAGGTTTAATGCGGCTCTCGATGAGATTAGAAAAAACTTTAAAGATGTCTTTCAGGCGTTGTTCTCGGAGGATGATGATTGCGATATCGTCTTGCTTGATAACGAGGATCCACTCGAAGCTAAGATTGAGATAGTCGCAAAGCCAAAAGGTAAGCGACCAAAGTCGATCAGTTTACTATCTGGAGGAGAGAAGACGCTCACAGCAGCATCTTTCTTATTTGCCCTCTATCTTTTGAAGCCTGCGCCGTTCTGTATTTTTGATGAGGTTGATGCACCACTTGATGATGTCAATGTATTGAAGTTCAATAAGATCATCAGACAGTTTAGTTCAGACTCACAGTTCATCATCATCACACACAACAAGTTGACGATGTCAGAGGTAGATATTCTTTATGGAGTATATCTCAAGGAGCTTGGTGTATCTGGTGTAAGTGCAGTGGACTTTAGAACATATGATCAGACCGAGATGGTCGTCGAGAACTAAGAATTCTTGGAGCTATATTAAAAGGCTACTAACCCTTTATTGATCGCATAAGTGATGAGCTCGACTGGAGAGCTGATCTTAAGCTTCTTCATGATGTTCTTACGATGTGTATAGATCGTATGAATACTCACATTAAGCAATCCCGAAATTTCTTTAGCCATTTTGCCTTGAGCGATTAGCTTTACTATCTCTTGTTCTCGATTAGTAAGCTCAGTGATGATCTCTTCTTTCTGGCCAAATGTCTTGCTGATGATGATATCGAGTACTGTTGAGCAGTAGTACTTCTCATCGTTCCGACAAGCATCAAGCGCTTTGTAGATCTCGTCTTCTCTGCAGAACTTGGTGATATAATGGTTGATACCTCTGCCTAATACTTCATAGATTCGGCTCTTCTCGTGCTCATTGCTGATGATAAGGATATGGGACTTTGGTGCGAGCTCTTGGATTAGAGAGATGGATTCGAGGTCGAACTTCCCATCCTTCGCAATATCCATGGTCACTATGTCATACGAGGAGATGTTGAGCTTGGCTTCCAGCTCTTCTTGAGATGAAGCTTCTCCCTTCACAGTATAGAAAGGATTCTTGTTTACTATGCTCTTGATCCCTTCTCTGCTGAGAAACTGGCCTTCACATACTAATACTGTCTGCTCATTCATCTTTATCCTTCCTTCTGCTGCAAAAATAGGTTCTTTAAAACTATGATATCAATTACTTAAATGACTTTTTCGAGATATAGTTTACTTATCGAGTGGGAACCTGCTTCCGCTAAATATTCGTTAAACCAAGTGAAGTCATATGATAATCGTGTTTAATATGAAAAGAATATGTATGATTGTAATTCAAAATTAGGAAGTGGCAAAACTTAGACAAAATCATTCAAGAGGTAAGAAAAAGCCTTTCGCAGGGATGGCGATCAAGCTATTTGTGATATTTGGCATCTTAGCCCTCTTATTCATTTTGGCTTTCCAGTACCTGAATGCTGATCCTGAGGCTTACTACGAAGACGATTTTGCTTCCGCAAATGATTCGACATATGATGGATCAAGCGATAACAGTAGTTCATTATCAGCAGCCTTAATCCCCGAAGGAAATCAAGCTCAAGTGGTCAATCATAGATATTACACCCTTGGATATAACGAAGATCATGAGCAACCCGATTGGGTGACTTATAGTCTTACTAAAGCATCCTTAAAGATTCCCAATGTCCCTCGAGCCAAGCGCTTTACCACTGATCCTATGGTGAAGTCAAGATCGGCAAAGCACAATGATTATAGCCACAGTGGATATACGCGCGGACACATGGCTCCTGCAGGAGATATGGCATTCAATGAATCAGCGATGCAAGAGTCGTTCTTCATGTCCAACATGTCGCCACAGCTTCGAGAAGTGAATGGTGGCATCTGGAGAGAACTTGAAGAAACAGTTAGAGACTGGGCGTATGAAGACAATGAGCTATTCATAGCTTCAGGGCCCATATTTGATGGTGCACAGAATTATATAGGCAAGTCGTCTAAAGTAAGAATACCTGCGGCGTTTTATAAGATCATCGTAGACATCGAAGGAAGCGAGAAGAAGGGAGTCGCATATATAATACCGCATGAGAGTAGCGATCGACCACTCAATGATTATGCATTATCGATAGATGAAGTAGAGAGTAAGATAGGGCTTGACTTCTTTGATAACCTTTATGAAGACGAACAAGAAGAGAGACTAATAGAAGCATCTTTCGATAAGAGCAAATGGCCTACAAGTCAAAAGAGATATAAGAACAGAAGGGATAACTGGAATAACAATTAGTATAAATACACAACATGGATAAGAACGAAGCTTTCGTAGAGGAAATAGCTGAAGGGTATAAGTTCGAAGGTGAGTCAATCATCATGGGAGCTGCCAAAAGAGGGGATGAGGTGTATAAGGAGTTGTTTGTTCGGATTCCACTCCGTACGATGAATCGTCATGGACTGATCGCTGGAGCGACCGGTACGGGTAAGACAAAGACACTTCAGATAATTGCTGAACAACTCTCGGAACATGGCGTGCCATCACTTGTCATGGATATCAAGGGAGATTTGAGTGGTATAGCAGTAGAGAGCTCGGGGCATGAGAAGATTGATGAGAGACACGATAAGATTGGTTTGCCATTCATTGCTTCATCCTCTCCAGTTGAATTCTTAACACTTTCAGAGGAGAAAGGTGCTCGAATGAGAGCTACTGTATCAGAATTTGGTCCTGTGCTTTTATCCAAAATACTCGATCTCACTAATATTCAATCTGGGATTTTATCTGTGTTATTCAAGTATTGCGATGATAATGATCTTCCATTACTGGATTTGAAAGACTTAAAGAAGGTGCTAACTTATGCCACAGGTGATGGCAAGGCAGCTATACAGGAGGAGTATGGAAGAATGTCTTCACAATCTCTTGGGACGATACTGAGGAACGTCGTCGCTCTTGAACAACAAGGTGCAGATATCTTCTTTGGTGAACGATCATTTGATACTAAAGACCTTTTGCAAAAAGATGCTACAGGACGTGGAATTATATCGATCCTAAGATTAACGGATATCCAGGATAGGCCTCAGTTGTTTTCTACATTTATGCTTCAGTTGTTAGCTGAGATATATGCTACATTCCCAGAGCAAGGAGACGATGAAAAACCTAAGTTGTGTCTCTTTATAGATGAAGCTCACTTAGTATTTGAAGAGGCGAGTTCAACGTTACTTAATCAGATCGAGACAATTGTAAAGTTGATTAGGTCTAAGGGAGTTGGAGTTTTCTTCATTACTCAGAATCCAGCAGATATTCCAGAAGATGTATTAGGACAGTTAGGTCTTAAAGTACAACATGCACTTAGAGCATTTACCGCAAAGGATAGAAAAGCGATCAAGTTAGCAGCACAGAATTATCCATTGACGGATGATTATGATGTTGAGCAATTGCTTACGGAACTTGGAATAGGAGAGGCCTTTCTAACAGCCCTTGATGAGAAG
>CALHUZ010000373.1 GCA_938039305.1 uncultured Saprospiraceae bacterium | reverse complement strand
ATGAAGAAGGTCTTCGAGCCATTGGACCTGCTCACTACGGACCTGGTACATACGCTTTTGGGACTGACAGTGAGGGAAGTATCGGATCTAAAGGGAAAGAGTTATTGCAGAAAATGGATGAACTCGATATGATCCTTGACGTCACACATCTTTGTGATACCAGTTTCTGGGAGGCCTTAGAAGTATTTAAAGGACCGATCTGGGCAAGTCATAGCAACTGTAGAAGTATCGTTAATCATAACCGTCAGTTCAGTGATGATCAGATCGAAGTACTGATAGAAAGAGGTGCTATAATAGGTATGCCTTTAGATGCATGGATGATGGTTTCTGATTGGAAAAGAGCCATCTCGCATCCTTCTAATACTGATGTCACACTCAATCATATGATCGACCATATAGATCATATCTGTTCTATTGCCGGCAATGCTAATCATGTAGCCTTAGGAACAGATCTTGATGGTGGCTTTGGAAAGGAGCAATGTCCTTCAGATATAGAGACTATCGCTGATCTGAGAAAAGTGAATGGTTTGCTTGAAGAGCGAGGGTATTCGGATGCCGACGTGTCAGCAATCATGAATGGTAATTGGATTAGGAAGTTGAGAGCTTCCCTTCGATAGCTCTGAATAGATAGATCAATTCGTTTTTAATATTTCCAATACTCTTTCATACTCCTGGCTCTTTTTAGCTTCGATAACAACGGTCTCTTCTTTCCATTCAAATTCTAATCGACTTGCATGGAGCATCATCTTCTCCATCTGAAACTTCTCCTTCCACAGTCTATTCTGCTTGTTGCATCCATGAGGCCGATCACCGATGATTGGGTGTCTGATATGCGCCATGTGCTTTCTAATCTGATGAAATCGGCCTGTCTCAGGCTTAACTATGATCTCGCTGTATCTTGAAGTAGTGTGAGGCCCATGAGGTACTTGAATCTCAAAAGTTTCTGTTCGTGTATAGTGAGTCGTAGCTTCTTGGGTTTTAGACTCGTTCGTGAGAGGATCATCTATGATGCCTTTTGAAGGTATATGTCCGCGCACGATGGCTTGATAAGTCTTCTGTATCTGATGATTCTGAAACATCTGCTGTATCGTCGAGCTGGCCTCTGTATGTTTGGCAAATAGAAGTACACCTGAAGTCTTGCGATCTAATCGATGTGCAGGATGAACCCTTTGATTCAAATAGTCTCTTACCAACTGAACTGCAAAGACCTTAACATCAGCGGCGATCTTAGTCCGATGGACAAGCAAGCCATGGGGCTTGTTTATGGCGATCAAGTCGTCACTTTCGTAGATTACATTAATGTCTGGTGTAGACTCATTCATTCAGTGTTTAAGTTTTGACTATTAGGTTATAATACTAATTATGGCTAATTTTGATACTATCATATGACACTATGGGATATCAAAAGCCTCCATACCAAATCTCCAATGTTATACTAAAGCTGATACACGAGATATCTCACAAGTTAGGTGAGGTCAATACACTCAACTTAAGTAAACCTGCAACAGAGTTAAGGAAGAATAACAGAATTAAATCAATATTCTCGTCATTAGCTATTGAAGGTAATTCACTCTCGCTCGATCAGATAACTTCAATAATAAACAATGAAAGAGTTATCGGTCCCAAAATAGATATTGTAGAAGCGAAAAACGCCATTGAAGTTTATAATTCTCTTTCAAATCTTAGTCCATATTCTAAAGCTGATCTCAAGAAAGCTCATAAGGGCTTAATGAAAAACATCACCAAGGATGCAGGGAAATTTAGGACAAGAGGCGTGGGGATTGTGAAAGGTGAAGATGTTGCACATTTGGCTCTACCTGCAGCCTTTGTCCCTAAGCAAATTGACAATATTCTACTTTACATAAAGGATAAGAATGAACTTGCTTTGATTAAGAGCTGTGTTTTTCATTATGAGTTTGAATTCATTCATCCGTTTTCTGATGGGAATGGCCGAATGGGTAGGCTTTGGCAAACATTAATTCTAATGCAAGATTTTTCCGTTTTTCAGTTTCTGCCTATTGAACATCTTATTAAAAATAACCAAAGTGAGTATTATAAGACTCTGTCCATTTCAGATAAGCAAGGGCATTCAACTGTTTTTATAGAGTTCATGCTTCTTTTAATCAATGAATCTCTTGAAGAGTTGCTGAATGTGTCTCACGTCAAAGATAATTTTGAATCGCGTATTGAAAAGGCCAGAAGTAATTTTGAGGATAATCAATTCAGTAGATTAGACTACATGAAGTTGCAAAAGACCATTTCATCTTCAAAAGCAAGTCGAGATTTGAAGAAAGCAGTTGATCAAAGAATATTAAATAAAGAAGGAGATAAGAGAACAACTAAGTACAAGTTCAATAAATAGGTGCATCGTTCAGAGAGCGATTGTTCCTTCAGCTTTTTCTCATGCTATACTTTTAAACTGTTCCATCAATATGGTCGTACCTTTACACTGTGAATGATCCTCATATCAGTGTAATCATGCCCGTGCTCAATGCAGCAGCCTTTCTTCCGCAATGCATCGAGTCTATTCAACACCAAACCAAAGAAGACTGGGAGCTCATCGTAATCAACGACCACAGTGACGACAATAGCTTTCAGGTTATAGAAGATTATGCCAAGGCAGACCCACGCATCAAAGTCTTCCACAATGATGGCAGAGGCATCATAGAAGCGCTTCGAATGGCTTATCAGAATACTGCTGGTAGTCTGATCACTCGCATGGATGCTGATGACTATATGGCTCCGACGAAGCTTGAGCTGATGAGTGATGAGTTAGTGAGATATGGTATCGGGCATATAGCCATTGGTTATGTGAAATACTTCAGTGAATCCGAGTTAGGCAACGGCTACATCAACTATGCTAAGTGGCTAAACGATCTAACCATGATGGCATCTAACTTTTCAGAGATTTATAAGGAGTGTAGCATCCCTTCTCCTTGTTGGATGGTACATCGGACTGACCTTGATCTTTGTAGAGCATTTGAGCCAGATACTTATCCAGAGGATTATGATCTGGCTTTTAGATTTAGAAAGCAGGGATTGAAAGTGATTCCTGTAACGGAAGTTCTTCATCACTGGAGAGATCACGAATCCCGTGCTTCACGTAATGATGACAATTATAAAGACAATCTTTTCGCCAAACTTAAAGTACCTCACTTTATAGATCAAGATTATAATCAACAAAGTCAACTTGTTCTTTGGGGAGCCGGAAAAAAAGGAAAGCAAATAGCTAAACTACTAAATGAAGAAGGCGTTCCTTTTTTATGGATATGCGATAATCCCAATAAGATCGGCCAAATCATTTATGATATGCAATTGCATGATCAGTCGATACTGCAACAGCGAAAGGAACTACAAGTTATCGTGGGGATAAGTAGTGCTCCCGATAAGCATGAAGTGGAGGATGTCATGAAGGAGTTTGGACAGCATGAGTATTATAGGTTTTGCTAATTATGAATATAGTTTAATTCTAATTTTAAATCTTCATTATTTTGCTTGCCCAAAATAACGAAGCAACAAAAGTGCCCACTCTGTAATGTGATTATCTCATCGCCTTTCGGCTTATCGATACCAGAAAATACTTGCTAAATCTCTTCCAAGGTTTCAGAAATTTTTAACGCAAGCTTTTACTTATCACTGTACATAGCGAATGTTAGTCCGACAATTTTATGCTATGTCAATGTCGTAAGAAAATTGAAAAGTTAAGCCCCAGCGGGGCGGCACATCAATAGCCGATGGTTTTAACCATCGGTTAAGAATTTATCCCAAATTTGTTTGGCGTGAGTTTTTGACCAAAAACCATGACAAACCAAATCAACCATATAACCTCCCAATCGTCTCCCTCTCTATCTCAGCAACCAGCCCAAACAAAGAATCCTGTTCCTGCTTATTAAGCTTCTTATAAAGTAGATCTCCTTCAGTAATAATCTCCCGGCCTAACTCTAATCCTTTAATTTCTTTTGCAGAATAGAGATCAGGCTTTTGTTTCATTTTGTCAACCAGTTTGTTGACTATGGTGATGACTTTAGACACTAACTTCCGATCATGAAGTATTTCGAAAAGAGCTAAGGTGTCCTCTATGAATTCTTCGATATCTTTTTTATCAAGAGATGTCAGTATTGTTGTTATATCATCGCTATTGTAT
>CALHUZ010000372.1 GCA_938039305.1 uncultured Saprospiraceae bacterium | reverse complement strand
CGAATTGTAAAGACCGGTGTATGGGATTCAGAGCTCGTCTTCTACTCAAGTGGTACCACTCAGATGAAGCGCAGCAAGCATGTGATACGTGATCCAGAATGGTACTTAGACAATGCTACTCATATATGGTCTAACCAATTTGGCCCACTTCAAGACCAAGTCTTTGTTTCTCTTTTACCCAGTTATCATGAGAATCAATCATCATCGCTGCTTTACATGGTACAGCACTTCATGACTAAAGGAGCGCTCAAAGAAGAACACTACTTCTCGAATGATCTTGATGCTTTATACAGGATGATTGAAATGCATACCGATGGTGCAAAACAGGTTGTTCTATTTGGCGTAAGCTTCGCCTTACTTGATTATGTGGCACAACACAGGCATCTTAATGCTAATACTCTCATGGTCGTTGAGACTGGTGGAATGAAAAAGCACAGAAGGGAGTTGACACGTGCGGCCTTGCATGTAGAGTTACGCAGGGGATTTGAAAATGCACAGATTGTATCAGAATATGGGATGACTGAATGTCTATCACAGATGTACTGTGAGGATGGTCAGAACTTCAAGATGAATGATCGAATGCATGTATTGATATCTGATCCTACGGATCCTGTTCGCTTGCTTGAAAATAAAACAAGAGGAAGAATCAATATCATCGATCTCGCTAACGTCGACTCAGTTGCCTTCATCGCAACGGATGACTTAGGTATGATACATAAAGAAGAGAGTGTTGAAATCTTGGGGAGATTGGACAATAGTGATCTTAGGGGGTGCAATTACTTGTTATAGGCTCATGTGATATTAGTCATCATCATTAAAACACTCTCTGTATTTGCTGGTTAATTCCCAATGGACTTCTGGAATAAGTACGGCTCTGTCTAAGATGAGATCACATCGTTCTTGATACATACTTTGTATCTGTTCTCGAGCTATGGCGATAGCCGCTTTCTCAAATATCTTAACAATGTGATTGCCCAAGACGGTAGAGTAGAAGTTGTATCGCGCTATGAAAACAAGGGCAGTTTCAAGATCAAAAAGATAGAAGTCAACTAATTCATGTTCGAAGATGCTGGCTTTCTCGATGCGGGCAATGATGGCATTTATCTTTTGAATACGAGGTCTTCGCGGTCTTCGAAATGACTTGGTGGCATACTTAGCGACGATCTCTTTTTTAGCTTTAGCATATATTCGCTCTCGATCTTTGTCGGTCCCGAGTTCCATGGAGTAATACTGCTTAACGCCGGGCACCTTGTCATAAAGAGCAAGAAGTTCATGCCTCATCTCCTCGATATTGAGTTCTTTCAAGTGTTTTGTGAATCGCGCCTTACTCATAGGGGGCTAAAATAATGATAATTGCTGTGCCTTCGGGAGGAATTCAAAGCACTTAAAATAAAGCTATAAAGTGTTCTTAATTAATAGAAATGGTTATCTGTTTTCCTAAGCCAACTTCAAATAGTTTGTAAAGTGTTGAGAGCTGGATGTCTGTTTTGCCAGTTTCAATCCGAGAAATGTAACTTTTTTTAGCACCGATCTTGTCAGCCAATTCTTCTTGAGTTAGCTTGGCTTGAAGACGCTCATCTTTTAGCAATTCACCAATGACAAAGGCTTTGGCTTTGACTTCAAATGCAGTTCTTTCAATTGTTCCTATTGCACCATACTGTTCTGTTAGGTGATCTTCAAAAGTTGATATGTTACTTTTCTTTTTCATTGAAGTAATCGTTTTAATCTTTTAGAGCTCTATCAATTTCTGACTTAGGTGTTTTCTGAGTTTTTTCGTAAACCCGTTCATGAGAACTACCACTTTCCCTTTATCATAACAGAAGAAAATTCGGTAAATATCGCTTCCCTGTTTTATCCTCAAATAATGGAGGTTTGGTTTTTAGTTGAGCCAACATACCTACTCGGCATTTGCTGGGTATATTGTAGATAATAAATGCCTAAATCAATCTTCTCGGCAACTTTATTGGACTACTGATCATAGAAATCTTTGAAATACTGCTTGAAGTAGATGATTTTCCTCACTTGCTTCACATTCTAAAGTTAACTAATAATGGAACAAAATGCAAGCCCCCTAAAGTTTGTTCCGATCAGTCGCTTACTCATACATCTTCTTACTTATCTTAGTTATGTCTAAATCAAGTCGCATGAATACCATAGACCTTAAAGCAAAGGAGCAGCCCGGAAATGCCACCGTCTCCTATACTTCGAAGCATACCTTTAATCAGAGGATGAATAACGAACCACTCAAGGTACTTACAGAAGATCAATGGGACTTCTGGAAGTTGAATGGCTATGTGGTTGTGAGTGAAGCCGTACCACAAGTTCATTTGAACAATATGATTGATTTTATCTGGGAATTCGAAGAGAAGGACCCCATTGATGAATCTACTTGGTACTTAGACAAGCAAACCAAGAGAGAGATAAAGATGACTGAGCTGAAAGGCACAGGCATGGTAGAGGCATACAATCACCAAAAGCAATGGGATAATCGCATGCATCCTAAGGTGCATCAGATCTTTGCAGATATATGGGGCCGAGAGGATTTATGGGTTTCGATAGATCGCGCTAATCTTAATATGCCGATCAGACCAGGTCAAGAGTACAAGGCATTTATTCACTGGGATATAGATACAAGTCTAACACCACCTCCCGTAAATGTTCAAGGGGTCTTAGCCCTCAATGATCAGACTGATACGAATATGGGCGGCTTTCAGTGCATCCCAGGCCTATATCAGAACTTTACTGAGTGGGTGAAGACGCAACCAGAAGACAGAGATCCATTTAAGCCCGATACCACTGGGCTTGAGATCGTTAAAGTGCCGATGAAAGCAGGAGATCTACTCATATGGGATAGTATGCTCGCGCATGGCATCAGAGTGAACAATTCTGACAAACCAAGATTGGCCCAATATATAGCGATGACTCCGGCTCAACCTGAAAATGAAGAGTTACGACAGTGGCGCGTTAGTTCGTGGAGGGATCGAATCACACCTGAAGGATATCCATTTCCTGGAGATCCGCGTAACTGGGAACAGACAAAATATAAGACTGCCGAGTTATCTGAGTTAGGAGAACGGTTATTAGGGTTAAAACTTTGGTCCTAAAAACTATCACTTTAAGGCATCGGCCTAAATATCATTAGAAGTAATGGAAACAAATCTCAAAGGCAAAACAGCCTTAGTCACAGGATCAACCGCTGGAATCGGAAAGGCCATCGCGATCGGCCTTGCTAAAGAAGGTGCCAGAGTGATTCTCAATGGCAGAACAAACGCTCGCATAGGTGCGACGAAAGCTGAGATACTGAAACTCATACCTCATGCTGATGTGAGAGGCATAGTAGCTGATTTTGCCAGTGTAGAAGCTATAGACAGATTGATAGCTGATCTGCCAGAAGTAGATATCCTTGTGAACAATGTAGGCATCTTCGAGCCGAAGGCCTTTGGAGATATTAGTGATGCTGATTGGTACAAGTTATTTGATGTCAATGTCATGAGCGGTATCAGATTAAGTCGTCATTATATGCCTAAAATGCTCGAGAAAAACTGGGGGCGTATCATCTTCTTATCCAGTGAATCAGCAGTGCAAATCCCTGAAGAAATGATTCATTACGGAATGACGAAGACGGCGCAAATAGCTGTAGCGGGAGGATTAGCTCGTATGACCAAAGGGACAGGAGTTACGGTGAACTCTGTACTTCCTGGTCCAACTAAATCAGAAGGGGCAGAAAAATTCTTAACAGCGATGGCCTCAACTAATAACACGACAGTCGAAGAGGTGGAACAAGACTTCTTTAAAGAGGGGAGACCTTCATCACTTTTACAACGATTTGCATCTACGGAAGAAGTGGCTAACCTTGTCGTTTACCTGTCCAGTACATTGTCTTCTGCGACAAATGGAGCATCGCTTCGCGTCGATGGTGGAACTTTACCAACGATTTTATAAATGGGCACATATGCTTGGAAAAAAGCTGATGAGTTACTACTTTATCAGTATGCTCACCAAGTAAGCAAGAAGGAACCCTGCGACTAAGCCTCCTGGGATATCTGCATTGGTCATCTCATACTGGAAGAACGTCTGGCCAATAAGCAGAATTACCGCTAAAGTTATCCAGATACCTATAGTCAACTGAATGATCAATTTGGAGTGTATTGGAAATTTCAATCCGAACAGCTCAAAATGCTTATCTTCTTCTTCGCTCATGACAAGATTTACTTTTGATTTAATGCTTTGCGAAGCAATGATGCTTCGACTTCGCTATCAATCAGAATACAAAGATAATGAGGTCTTTACAATATCCCGTAATCGGATAAAATTAGGACATCAATAATGGCCTTACTTATGGCAAATAATCCTCATATATAGGTACAAATATAGCACCTTTAATCATACGTAAACAATTGGCTGTCAGCAGGTTGAGTGCTTGAAAAAATTCGCTTTAAATAGGTAAATCAATAGGTGATAAAATATATCTTTGCCGCATGCGATTGAAGCGATTAGCGATCAAAGGTTTTAAGAGTTTTGCTGACGATACAGTTATTCATTTTAATGAAAACCTGATTGGCATCGTCGGTCCTAACGGATCGGGTAAGTCTAATGTCGTAGATGCTATCAGATGGGTGCTCGGAGAGCAAAAGACAAGCGAGCTTAGATTGGACAGTATGTCTGATGTGCTCTTTAGTGGTACTAAGGCACGGAAGCAAGGGAATGTAGCGAAAGTGACTCTGTCTTTTGACAACACCAAAAACGTGCTTCCTACTGAGTATAACGAGGTCAGTATTACAAGAATCCTATATCGCAACGGGAACAGTGAGTATCAACTCAATAATGTCCCTTGCCGTAAGAAAGACATCACCAGCCTCTTTATGGATAGTGGTATCGGATCTAATTCTTATGCCATCATCAGTTTGAACATGGTAGAAGATATTCTTCATGACAACGGAGGATCTCGAAGAGCGATGATAGAACAAGCTGCTGGAATCTCAAAGTACAAGGTCAGAAAGAAGGAAACGCTAAGTAAGTTAAGAGCCACAGCAGAAGATCTTGATAGAGTGCAGGATTTGCTTTTTGAAATAGAGAAGAATATGTCGTCTTTTGAGCGACAAGCCAAGAGGACGGAGAGATTCAATAAGTACAAAGAAGAATACAAAGAACTTTCCATTAAGATCTCGCATATAGAGGTTAAGGAGTTCAATGAGAAATACAAGGAGCTCCAAGAGAAATTAGAAAAAGAAAAGGATCTTCGCCTTAAGATCAGCACAGAGTTGACTCAAGATGACGCAAGTCTACAACAACTTAAGACAGATATACTTAAGTATGAAAAGTCTCTAAGTGAAGACCAGCAAGCATTCAACACGCTGATTGAAGAGCTTGGTAAAGTAGAAAATACAAAGAACCTGGCACTACAGAGATTGCAGAATGCAAAAGATAGAGTACAAGAGATAAAAGCAAGTGCACAGCAGCTAAATGAAAGTGTAGGTAGCGCGAAAGCTTCTTTCGAAGAGGCTCAAAAGGCTTACGCCGAAATAGCAATAGAATTAGAAAAGGAAGAAGCGATATTTCAAAAAAGTGATAAGGAATACTCCGCTCAATCTGACGCATACAATGACCTTCGAGCAAGAGAGAAAGAGATAAAGTCTGCTATCAATGCAAAGCAGTTACTCAAAGAAACATTAGGTAGAGAGATAGAAGCAGCGATGACAAGGAAGTCCATCCTCGCTTCAGATATCGAAGTGATCTCTAATCGCATCTCTACCATACAGGGAAGTGGAAAGGATGATCATTTGCAACTTGCCAGTCAGCAGAATGTTTTAGAAACTATCTTGTCTGCGCTTACAGGTGCAGAAACCAAGACTGGAGAATTAGAAAAAGGTATACAAGAAGGAACTGAAACGGTTGGCGTAAAAGTAACGGAACGTAACAAAAAGCAAGTTGAACTTTCAAGTATACAACAACGAATTAAGTTCTTAGAGAACATCATCGAGAATCACGAAGGTCTTCCTGAATCAGTAAAGTTTATCCTAAAAGCTAATGGCTCAAAGTATCAGGTTTTCTCTGATGTTATTGAAATCAAAGATGAGCGATATACTAAGATTGTAGAGCTTTACTTGGAACCATACTTTCATCACATACTA
>CALHUZ010000371.1 GCA_938039305.1 uncultured Saprospiraceae bacterium | reverse complement strand
ACAAGATTGGTGGCCTGCTGATTATGGTCATTATGGGCCTTTCTTTATCAGAATGGCTTGGCATGCTGCTGGTACTTATAGAATAGAAGACGGCCGAGGAGGTGGAAACACTGGAAACCAACGTTTTGCTCCGCTTAACAGCTGGCCTGACAACGGTAACTTAGATAAAGCGAGACTACTTTTATGGCCAATTAAGCAGAAGTACGGAAAGACGTTATCATGGGCAGATCTATTGATCCTTACGGGAAATGTAGCGCTTGAGTCTATGGGCTTCCCAACATTTGGTTTTGCAGGTGGTCGTCCAGATATCTGGCAGCCAGAAGAAGATATATACTGGGGGTCTGAAACAGAATGGATGGGCAACGATGCTCGCTATGCTGAAGGGAAGGACAACTTAGAAGCTCCGCTTGGAGCTGCACATATGGGATTGATTTATGTCAACCCAGAAGGCCCAGATGCTAATCCTGATCCAATAGGATCTGCACGTGATATAAGAGAGACATTCGGTCGTATGGCTATGAATGATGAAGAGACAGTGGCGCTTGTCGCAGGTGGCCATACATTTGGAAAAGCACACGGAGCTGCTGATCCTGATGTATATGTAAGTGCAGAGCCAGAAGGTGCTTCTATCGAAATGCAGAGTAAGGGATGGAAAAACACATTCGGAACTGGAGTATTAGATGATACAATAACAAGCGGAATAGAAGGTGCATGGACACCTAATCCAACAACTTGGGATAGCGACTACTTTGATGTATTGCTCAACTATGACTGGGAGTTAACAAAGAGTCCAGCAGGTGCACATCAATGGACACCTACTGCAGCTTCGGAAGCGCGTCAAGCACCTAAAGCTGGAGATGCTGCTCAGACTCAGGCATTGATGATGACAACAGCAGATATGGCCTTGAAGAAGGATCCTGCTTATTTAGAAATCTCGAAGAAGTTTCACGCAGATCATGCAGCTTTCGAAGATGCATTTGCAAGAGCTTGGTTCAAGTTGACACACCGTGACATGGGGCCTAGAGATAGATACCTAGGCTCAGAAGTACCTCAAGAAGAATTGATCTGGCAAGATCCTGTATCTACAGATACAGCTTCAGTCGTTTCGGATTCAGACATTGAAACTTTAAAGGATAAGATTTCATCATCAGGACTATCAGTAAGTCAGCTTGTATCCACGGCATGGGCATCAGCTGCTACATATCGTGGATCTGATATGCGCGGAGGAGCCAACGGTGCTAGAATTAGATTAGCACCTCAGAGAAATTGGGCAGTGAATAATCCATATGAGCTTTCTAAAGTAATTGGAACATTAGAGGGAATCCAAAACGATTTCAATAATGCTCAATCAGGAGGTAGCAAAGTTTCTCTTGCAGACCTTATCGTCTTAGCGGGAGGTGTAGGTGTAGAAGCAGCAGCGAAGAAGGCAGGGCATGATATATCTGTTCCATTCTCACCAGGTAGAGGAGATGCTACTCAAGCACAAACTGACGTGGAGTCATTCTCAGTACTTGAACCAAAGGCAGATGGATTCCGCAATTATATGGGAGGTACTTTTGCAACATCTGCAGAAGAGATGCTTGTAGATAAAGCTCAGTTGATGACATTAACTGCGCCAGAGATGACTGTTTTGGTTGGAGGCTTACGCACTTTAGGAGCTAATTCAGATGAATCAAACCATGGCGTATTTACTGACAAGCCAGGGGCACTTACTAATGACTTCTTTATCAATCTCCTTGACCTTGGAGTAACTTGGAAGGCAGCAGATGATACAGATACTGTCTTTGAAGGAAGAGACCGCAAAACAGGTGAAGTAAAATGGACAGGATCAAGAGTTGACCTAATCTTCGGTTCTAATACTGAACTTAGAGCGATAGCAGAAGTATATGGTAGCTTCGATGCAGAACAAAAATTTGTAAAAGACTTCGTAGCAGCTTGGACCAAGGTTATGAACCTTGGCCGCTTCGATCTTGCATAGTCGTTGCTATAAATGATAATTGAAATAAAAAAGGTGACCTGTTATCAGGTCACCTTTTTTATTTCAATTTTGGTTACTCACAAATGTTATTCACCCTTCCTTTTTCAATATCAGTTACTACAAAGACAACAGTTCTGATAAAGTAATTGATGCACTAATGTATGGCAAGATGGTTATGCAACTTTCTAATTAAAAAGCAGCGAAGGCACCAAAAACTAATGCAAAGACAAATATCAACGCATAAAGAGATAAAATAATAATCATGAATATCCCCATAAACTTGAAGCAAGACTTCAATTGCTCTAAACCTAATGCCAAGGTTTGACTGTCTTCAGTTTGTAGAGCTTGTTTAATCCTTGTTCCAAACCTATATAAATAAAAGGTTGGGAAAAAGTAGATTAATGCTAAAGCGACATATATAAGGCCAAACGCCCCTCCATCCATAGCTCCAAAACCTGCATCATCCGGCATAGTCGACATCAGTCCACCCATAACAGAACCAAAAAAGACACCTAAGAGGACCATAAGCCCAATAAAGACAAAACCAATGATCGCCAGAAACCTAGCCCACTTAGCAGCTTCACGCAAGTATGAGCGTGACGATTCTGTAATTGTAAATCCTTCACCTATATTACTGTCTAATAAACCATCGCCTTCCATAATGTTCATTCTTTAATTAATAATTACAATCAATATATATAATTTATTTATAATATTGGAAAATCTGATCACTAATATCTAATTGCTATGGCATTCATGAAAGCAGAACTATACTATAAGAAAGAGTGTGTCTTAGGTGAAGGGCCTGTGTGGGACCATAGAAGCAATGAACTACTTTGGATAGATATAGATAGCCATCAATTGTATTTTCTAAAAGATGGAAGTAACGAGATTGAAGTGCATAATCTACCAAGTAAGGTAGGCTTCGTGACACCATGCATTGATGGAGCTTACATCGCTGGTATACAAGAAGGGCTTCACCGATATCATCGTTCTACCCGATCACTCATACCTCTTCACCACCCAGAATCAGACAAACCTGGAAATAGATGGAACGATGGAAAATGTAATCCGGACGGAACAATATGGTGCGGTACTATGTCCATAGAAGAAGAACTGCATAAAGGAGGACTATATCGGTTAGGAGCACAAGAAGAACTAAATCAAGTCTTGTCCAAAATCAGTATCTCTAATGGATTAGCTTGGAATCCTGACCTCGGCAGAATGTACTATATCGACTCTCCTACTCAAAGCGTACAAGTGTTTGATTACAAACCGGGAAGTGAAGTGATCGTAAAGACACATGAGTTTTCTACAGATTTAGCTTTGGGATATCCTGATGGAATGACCATCGACGAAGACGGGATGTTGTGGGTAGCGCAATGGGATGGACACTGCATCGCTCGATATCATCCAGAAACGGGACAGCTTATTACCAAAGTTGAAATACCAGCACCACGAGTTACATCCTGCTGCTTTGGCGGAAAGGATATGTCCCGTTTATTTGTGACTACGGCAAGGACTCGTCTGACAAAAGAGCAATTAGAAAAATACCCGCTGAGCGGTTCTGTGTTTGTAATTGATACTAACACAAAAGGATTAGAAGTGACACTTTACGGGAAGTAAGACTATCTACTTCTTTGCCTTAAGCTTTGTATGGTGTTTACTTGATGAAATAATTTCTTCCTTATTCATCAACTGTCTTCTGAACTCACCATTGATAAACATCTCTGCTTGATCTTTATAATGCGGACTCATTACATTTCCAGATTGCCCAGTCGGCAGTATGCTCCAAGAGTCACTTTCAAGGTCAGCCATGTTGATCGCTCTTCTTGAAGAAGGTCCAGCTTTGGTCTCATAAGTTCCGTCATCAGAAAGAGTATACTGTTGATTATTAATCACATCTGTAGCACCTGAAAGCTCAAATGGACCGACATTAAAATATGGCTTCAGGGTTTCATTTGTCCCAAAGGCGTGAGCATGTTCAAGGGTGTGCACACTCCCCCACTTCCATTCGCTCATCGAAGCGCCGAGCTGGTTTTCTAATTGTGACATAGTCAACTGAAAAGCTTTCATAACAATATCACTTCGAGATTCCTTAACAGAAGTTGTCGACACATCATCCCACCACGGCGAGTTGACGCTTGCGAACATAGGCTGAACACTTCTCTTCATGACATGAGTGCCATTAAACACTTCAAATCTATCTCCAAGCTCATCTCCCATCATCATATGCAACGTATGATATAACCACTTGATGTAAATAGATGGCGCGACTTCATCGACATCAAATGCTCCTTTCCAATTAGAAACTATTTCAAGAGCCTTTATTTCTTGATCGTTAAGTGCATCAGTATGGATAGCACCAACAAGTGAGGTTCTAATTTCAAGAGCATTCTCAGATGTGACATCTAAGAGCATCCGCTTTACATCATCTGTTGTCCAGTCGTCTTTTGACTCGAGCAACTTTACAATTCGTCGCGCTCTATCTTCCGGTAGATAGTAGCCTGGGTGTAAGGTGCTATCTGTACCTACTGATTGGTTGTTAGCACTATAGACAAAGCCTTGAGCTGGATTCACTGCTTGAGGGTTATCATTGAAGTCATAATATTCGGTGATATCATCAGCCCCAGATGCACCGTCTAAAATGAGTTTAGAATTCACATGTGCTGGACGCTTGGGTAATTTGGCGCAAGCCCACCAAGCTACATTGCCATCTACATCTCCATACATGACATTAAGCCCCGGAGCATGAAGCAATGAAGCACCTTCTCTCGCTTCTTCCATACTTTCACTCATGATGATTTTTTGGGATGCTTCTAACAATCTAAGTGGAAACTTCTGATAGGTCCACCACATCGATACAGGGTCGTCATTATCGATGTGCTCCACTACATCTGATATCACAGGACCATGCCTTGTACTCCTTATAGATACCTCAACATCTTCGCCATCTTTTACTTTTATAATTTCTTTTCTACTCTCATAGGATAGCCATTGGTCTTTCGCCCAGTATTGATTAGCATTCTCTGGATTAGTCTTTTCACGATAGTAGTCTACATCATCATTTTCAAACATCGTAAGCCCAATGGCATGATGCCTTGTATGACCTATCTGTGCAATTGGAAATCCTGCTATATGATAACCATACAATTCAAATGAAGGCGTTGTGATATGAGCTTCATACCAAACTGATGGCTGCGAATACCCTATATGAGGATCATTAGCAAATATGACTGAGTTCGTCTTTGTTTTCTCAGGAGCAATCACCCAACTATTACTTCCTATTAATTCTGGTGCTGGTAGTTCTTCAAAAAGGTCATCTATATACAATGACAATGGAGAGTAATCTGGGCTAATTTCACTTTTTATAAATTCTGATCCAGGTGCAACATGGACATCAAGTTCATTCAAGTAGTCAGAACCATATTCACTTAATATATAATCCATAATGGGTTCTGTACGATGCGCAACTGAAAAACTAAAAGACATATAGCCGATGACATTGTAAACATCTTCTATTGTAAAAGGCTCCATCTGAACGCCTATCAGTTTATGTTCGATAGTCTCTGAACCATGATCTATATACGCATTAACACCTTCCACGTAGCCCATAACGAGCTTTCTTAGGTCTCCTTTGGCTTCCTTTTGAAATCGCTCAGCTTCCATCTTCGATTGCTCCGCTAAACTCACTGTTCGGAAGAATTTGTCATTTTCAAGCATGGCTTCGCCAAACAATTCAGACAATCTGCCGGGCGCTATCCTCCTGATCAGATCCATCTGCCAAAGTCGGTCCTTAGCATGAACATAACCTAGTGCCTTGTAGGCATCACCGATATCTTGAGCGTAAATATGTGGAATACCGAATTCATCGTAATGGACATCAACTTCCTCTTCAAGAATCGTAAGCGACAGATCTTCAT
The DNA here is from genome assembly GCA_938039305.1 of uncultured Saprospiraceae bacterium. Taxonomy (GTDB): domain Bacteria; phylum Bacteroidota; class Bacteroidia; order Chitinophagales; family Saprospiraceae; genus JAJRXG01. The sequence goes on along the minus strand of CALHUZ010000371.1, from coordinate 4,716 downwards.
CATAATCTGGACTGAGGCCTGAAATGTAGTAATAACCAAAAATGGATGAAGCTAATAGGATGACAAGAAGGACAATGAATATACGTAACAACCACTTTTTCATCTGGAGAGATTTCTTGTGAATGTATGAATTGTAATCTTGAAAGAGCCACCTAATGAGGGCCATAATTGGCTCAAAGTAGCACTCAGCGTTGAATGTGATTAAACTACAAAGCCGCACAAAACTTTGTGGGCTTTGTGCGGCTTTTTGGTACTACAATACTGAGATGACTATCCATCATTAATGAATAACACTAACCTCGATATTATTGTGTTTCAATTTCTTGTTGTGCTCATGCAGTAATTGGCAATGATTGCACTTCTTATTATAACGAGGTATTCTCAATCTGTAATAGAGCGTGAAAGGCAGGCATACTTTTGTATCCTGCCAATGCCGAGTAAGGCGGATCCATAAAAATGATTTAAGAATTAAAAAATAACTAAGTTCTATGATTGGCTCTACGACTTAGATATCAGACTTTAATTGGTTGACTTAGACTCAAGAGAATGTGGCATCGTACGCCGGAAACATTATGTAGTCTGATATCGGAAAGGAAGTATGTCAAAGAGCTAAATCAATGAACATTTCATCAATATCACTAATGTAACATAGTTTTGTATTATGCGCAAGTTTTAAACTATAATTCTTTTTAAGTGTATCAGATCGACATTAAATAAGGAATCAAGGGCTTTTGGCGGACTAAAAAAATTACAGGCGTTGTGTGAGCGCCAAAAATGAAATTAGTCCAGTCTCTGAACCAGGAGTATCAAAGTTAAGATGGACATGGCCTGCGCGACACTGTCTCCAAGCACCTTTGTCCAATTGACATCTTCTCCATCACCACCAGCTCTTAAATCTTTGGCAACTGTCCATACTGAGATTTCAGAACCAGGTAGCACTTCTGGATATTTCTTTCCGAGTAAGAATCTTTTTTTGATTTGCTTGACCTCGCCATTAGGATATTTAACCATGATCTTATCACGTCTTGCATTATCGGCAAAGCCACCTCCATAGTTGTTGATATAGTAAAGGGCATTCTTCCCTTTTTCAAAAGGTGCGACAATCTGTTTTATATCCTTTCTCTGCTGGAGATAAGTGGTTGCTCCTAAGATTTTGACATGATTAAATCTCTTTGGTATGTAGATGGTATCCCCATCAAGTAGAGTTGTGTTAAATAAGCTCGAAGGATTATCAAGCACCTCATCTAAGCGCATGATCATCAAGCCTAAGCTGTCTTGTGCTCTATACAAAGTAGCGGCTGCAGGAAAAGCCTCATCAGTTATACCTCCTGCTCTTTCTACGATATCCGAAAGTGTTTCATTGTCCTTTATCAAACTATAACCTCCTGGGGATTCAACCTCTCCTTTGATGTAAACATTCTGCTGAAGCTCAAAACGAGGGACATACCTGACGAATATATTGTCATAAGGTTCAAGCTTGAAGTCAGAAGACGAAGAGTTATGAAGATCATTTCGATCTACCGCAATTTGTTCTATGATCGTTTCTGTAGGCTTATTGTTTTCTATAATTACCCTCGATACTTCGATCCGATTAGTTGCGGATGATCGCTTAAACCCATTCGCAAGTAGTATGGCATCCTTGATAGACATGCCTTCGCCAAAGATGAATTGGCCTGGACTATTAACTGCTCCTAAAACTGTAACTGACACATCATCTTGAAAATCGTTTTCAGAATAAACGTGAAGCGAGTCATATGGCTCTAAAAAAACATTGTCAGCTGATTGTGGGTCGTTCATCAATCGATTAAGATCAAGTCTGACATAAGCCGTCTTGTTAGGATTGAAAGGATCTAAGCGGTGCACATGAGCATATTGAGCAGCATCACTTCTCAACCCTCCAGCCAGCTCTATCAGATCTGCAGCTTTCATAGTACCGCCATTATCATAATCCACTTCTTCTGGAAACCTAACTGCTCCCGCTACTTTGATATACTTTTTATCAAGGAAGCGCTCTTTAGCCCATACTTCAATCTCGTCTTTGTCTTGCATGACCATCTGCGAAGAAGTTCCTATGCCGTTAACAGCATCCTCTATAGAAACAGGTATGACGCTGACACTACCCGACTCTGTGATTCTTCTTAGGTAAGCTTTATCAGTTTTAGATGAAGACTTGAGGCCAGCGTATTGGATGACATCTCTAAGAGTCATTCCTTTTTCTAATTCGTAGTTTCCAGGATTACGCACCTCACCTTTCACGGTGACATAATTTTCTAATTCTGCAAGTATTTCAGTGATGATCACTTCATCACCATTCATCAAAGGATAATCTGCATTTTGCTTGACGCGTTCTGCATACGGTACATCCTTAACTACTCTCTTATCTTCTAAATATCGGTTGATTCTCATAGTACGCAAAGAAGCATTTCCCGAAAGGCCGCCTGCATATTCGATCAAATCAAATAATCCATCTCCATCCAAAATCTCATAAGTATGTGGACGACTGACAGGTCCTTCGATAGAGGCAAGCATTTGAGCCGCTGGGACCACTATAAAATCCCCATTATTAAGAGAAAAGTTTTTCTGATACTGAGGATTAGTGAATAACTCGTACAAATCAAATACAACTTCCTCTCCCGTCCTTTTGATTAATTTGATTTTTCTAACGCTACCGTTGTCAGTCATTCCGCCAGCTGCTGCTATGACATTGATGATTCCATTAGCTGCTGAAACTGTAAAATCTCCAGGCTGCAAAACTTCGCCAAACACTTGAACACGTACAGGTCTGATAGCACTAACACTGAGACTAAACTGGTTAGGTGAAAATCGGTATTCTTTTCTATATGAACGCTCTAATCGAATTCTAGCTTCTTGCTTACTTATGCCCGCTAAAGTGACTTTTACATTTTCATTAAATATGCGGACTGAACCATCTGACTTTACAGAAAGGACATCTTCCACTCTCGCAGATCCACCAAAGATCGAGACAGTGAGTTCATCACCAACACCAATCAGGTATGTCTCTGGTGGATTATAGCCACGAGTTGTAGGTACTAACGAAATACGATCCGACCTAAAGTAACTATGTCCAAAGATAACTTCAGGTATGGTATCAACTATCAAGTCTAAACTATCCTCTAAGAGCTCTAATGAATCGAGGCCATATTCATAGTCTTCAAGATCTCCTAAGTCAGAAGTATCTTGATCTGTTCTCCCTCGATTGGCCCGAAAGCGCTCTATGGTATAATCTTCAAGCAACCGTTTTAATGCAATGGTCTCTGTAGTTGATAAATTATCCAGATTTTCAGGATCGTAACCTTCCTCTCTTAGTAATTCGTAGAACTCTTCTTTGCTGATATCTCGCAGTTCAAGCTCAAAAGCCAACTGATCTTCATAAGTGCTTATCTGAGCAGATAAGCCAGAGGGGCTTATGAGACTTTGAGTCACCAGAAGCACGAGTACGACAATACACTTGGCTAAATAGTGCAGTCGCTTAGGACATTCTCTCAGACAGATCATATATGAAAATAACAAATGTAAATATAATCGCTCTGTGATAGGAATCGAGTCTTAAGGGCACGAATTCACTCTTTTAATATATGTTTGACGTAATGAGGGTACTTGCCAGCTTTATTTGGGCCTATTTTTATCCGATCGTCGCAAGAATATTGCTTCTATCCATTGATCTCATGCCTAAATCCTCAAGTTGGCGCATCTGGAAACAAGCAAGAAACTTATCGCCAAATGTTGATCAAGTAAATACTCATGGTCGAAAACATGTTGTTTTTTTCTGTCCTTCCCTCGGAGAATTCGAAGCAATCAGAAGCCTTATAAGTCATCTTAAAGACTCGAAATATGACATGTTCATCGAAGTAACATGCTTTTCCCCATCAGCATATGAACCTCTTACTACCAAAATATCGCACCATGTAGACCTCATCTCATACAGCCCGCTAGATACAAAACAAGGTGTTGTGGACTTTTTCAAGATCAGGGATGTAGATCGAATGATCTTCAGTGGTCTAGCGCTATGGCCTGCACTCTTAAATCACTTGATCTCGGCTAACATACCTTACAGCTTTGTAGCAGCTCAGATAAAGTCAGGTTTGCTTAAAAGCATCTACTATACCTCGCTTTCTCAATACCTTATTAAAGCGCAACACATCAGTGTGATAGAACAAAAAGATGCAACTCGACTATTAAAAATTTCCAATGATATCAAAGCCTCTGTCTGTGGAGACCCGAGAATAGATAGCATAATAGATCAGCTTAAAGTTTCTCCCGCGCTCGATAGCATCAGAACCTTCTGTAAAGGGCATAAGGTAATTGTCTTTGGTAGTACACACCCCGAAGATGAAGCCATCATAATACCCATCATTGATCAACTTGTCAATTCTAATTACAAAGTTATCATCGCACCTCATGATGTAAAACAGGCCACTGGTATCGCAATGAAGATAGACTCGGCACAGTTGTTCTCTTCACTATCACTAGGACATGCAGGTTCAATACTAATTATAGATCAAATAGGATGGTTAAAACACATCTACTCTCTAAGTGACATAAGCTATGTAGGTGGAGGATTTTCTAATGAGCTACACAATATCATCGAGCCTCTTCTTGCCAACAACGTAATCATCACTGGACCTGACTTAAGCAAGAGCTACATGGCACAGAAATTAGAAAACGTTGGATCTATCAGTATTGTAAAATCAGCAC